>JBEPXW010000059.1:0-7700 GCA_041641715.1 Pseudomonadota bacterium | reverse complement strand
GGGTCGACGGTCACGTGCGCGCCCCCCGCCCTCGCCACCGCCGCGGCCGCGATCAGCCGGTCGCGGCCCTCGGGCGGCATTACGGCGAGCGTGATGCCGGAGAAGTAGACGATCTCGGCGCCCGCGATCGCCTCGGCCCGCATCTGCCAGTTGCCGCGCGTGAACAGCTCGCGCGCCGGCGCCTCGGCCCGCCAATAGGTGAAGCTGCGCTCCCCCGCCGCGTCCGTGTCGATGGCGTAGAGCCCCACGGTCGCGCCGACGACGGTCTCGACGAGGCCGCAGTCGATCCCCTCGGCCTCCCATGCGGCGCGCATCCGCGCCGAGTAGACGTCGTCGCCGAGCCGCGTGACATATGCGACCTGCCCCGGGCCGAGGAGCCGGGCCATGTAGAGCGCCGTGTTGAGCGTGTCGCCGCCGAAGCCGAGCCGATAGCCCCCCGCACCGTCGGCGGAGAGCTCCGCCATGCACTCGCCGATGCAGAGGACGCGCGCCATCAGTAGGTCGCGCGCCCGCCCGAGAGGTCGAAGACGGCACCGGTTGTGAAGCTGTTCTCGGCCGAGGCCAGCCAGGCGATCATCGCCGCGACCTCGCCGACCTGCACGAAGCGCCCGCGCGGCACCTTCGAGAGCATGTAGTCGATGTGTTCCTGGGTCATCTGCTCGAAGATCGCGGTCTTGGCCACCGCCGGGGTGACGCAGTTGACCGCGATATCGTGGCCGGCGAGCTCCTTGCCGAGCGACTTGGTCAGCGCGATCACGCCGGCCTTCGACGCCGAGTAGGCCGAGGCGTTCGGGTTGCCCTCCTTGCCCGCGATCGAGGCGACGTTGACGATGCGGCCGTAGCCACGCTCGATCATCCCCGGCACGAGCGCCTTGCAGCCATGGAAGACGCCGTCGAGGTTGAGCGCGACGACGCGGCGCCATTCCTCCACCGGGTAGTCTGCGAAGGCGGCGTTCATGCCGGAGATGCCGGCGTTGTTCACCAGGATGTCCACCCGGCCCATCTCGGCCTCGGTGCGCGCGGCGGCCGAGCGCACCGCGTCCCAGTCCGTCATGTCCACCTCGACGAAGGAGACGGCGTCGCCGAGCGCCCCGGCGGTCTGCTCCGCCAGCGCCCGGTCGCGGTCCCATATGGTCACGCGCGCGCCGCTCTCGACGAATCGCTCGACGACGGCCCGGCCGATGCCCTGCGCGCCGCCCGTCACCACCGCCGTGAGGCCCCCGAGATCGATCCGGTTCATGATGCCCTCTTGCTTGACCGCTGCTTCGCGCCTCCGCTAGACCGATCTTCAAGCGCTCGGCTGCCGAACGCAACGCGCATTTCAGGAATTTCCCGCATGAGCAAGGACACCCGCGCCAACCGCGAGCTTCGCAGCCAGGAGTGGTTCGACAATCCGAACAATCCCGGCATGACGGCGCTCTATGTCGAGCGCTATCAGAACCAGGGCTACACGCGCGAGGAGCTTCAGTCGGGCCGGCCGATGATCGGCATCGCGCAGACCGGCTCGGACCTGGCGCCCTGCAACAAGATCCACATGTTCCTCGCCGACCGGGTGAAGGCCGGCATCCGCGACGCGGGCGGCGTGCCGATCGAGTTTCCCGTCCACCCGATCCAGGAGACGGGCAAGCGGCCGACCGCGGCGCTCGACCGGAACCTCGCCTACCTGACGCTCGTCGAGGTGCTGCACGGCTATCCGATCGACGGCGTGGTGCTGACCACTGGTTGCGACAAGACTACGCCGGCGATGCTGATGGGAGCGGCGACGGTGGACCTGCCCGCGATCGTGCTCTCCGGCGGGCCGATGCTGGATGGCTGGTGGCGAGGAAAGCTGGCGGGCTCGGGCATGGTGGTGTGGGAGAGCCGACGGCTGCTCGCTGAGGGCGAGATCGACTACGACGAGTTCATGGACCGCGTCTGCGCCTCGGCGCCGTCGCTCGGGCACTGCAACACCATGGGCACGGCCTCGACCATGAACGCGCTGGCGGAGGCGCTCGGCATGAGCCTGCCGGGCTGCGCCGCCATTCCGGCGCCCTTCCGCGAGCGCATGGAGATGGCCTATGCGACTGGCAAGCGCATCGTCGAGATGGTGCGCGAGGACCTGCGCCCCTCGGCCATCCTTTCGCGCCGGAACTTCGAGAACGCCATCCGGGTGAACACCGCCATCGGCGGCTCGACCAACGCGCCGCCGCACATCCAGGCGGTGGCGCGGCACATCGGCGTCGAGCTCTCCATCGACGACTGGCAGGAGCAGGGCTACGCGCTGCCGCTGCTCGTCAACATGCAGCCGGCGGGCGCCTATCTCGGCGAGAGCTTCCAGCGCGCTGGCGGGGTGCCGGCGGTCATGGGCGAGCTGCTCGCCGCCGGCCTCATTCACGGCGACGCGCCGACCGTGACGGGCCGGTCGGTGGCCGAGAACCTGGAGGGCGTGGAGAGCCGCGACCACGACGTGATCCGGCCCGCAGCCAACCCGCTGCGCGAGAACTCCGGTTTTGTCGTGCTCCGCGGCAACCTCTTCGACTCGGCGCTGATGAAGACCTCCGTCATCTCCGACGACTTCCGCCGCCGCTTCCTGTCGGAACCGGGCGCGGAAGGCGTGTTCGAGGCGAAGGCGGTGGTGTTCGAAGGCCCCGAAGACTACCATGAGCGCATCAACGACGCGGCGCTCGGGATCGACGAAAAGACCATCCTCTTCATCCGCTATGTCGGCCCGGTGGGCTATCCCGGCTCGGCCGAGGTGGTAAACATGCAGCCGCCCGACGCGCTCTTGCGCGAGGGCATCGCGCACCTGCCGACGGTGGGCGACGGGCGGCAGTCCGGTACGTCGGAGAGCCCCTCGATCCTCAACGCCTCGCCGGAGGCCGCCGTGGGCGGTGGGCTGGCGCTCCTCCAGACGGGCGACCGCGTCCGCCTTGACATTCCGAACCGGCGTCTCGACGCGCTGGTGGCGGAGGAGGAGTGGGAGGCGCGTCGCCGCGCCTGGACGCCGCCGAAGCTCGAGAACGAGACGCCCTGGCAGGAGATCTACCGCAACCACGTGGGTCAACTCTCCGAGGGGGGGTGTCTCGACTTTGCCACAGCGTATCAGCGTACCTCGCGTCAATTGCCGCGGGACAATCACTGAGGCGGCGAGCACGGCAACAGGCCTGGATGCTTTGGTCTAGCCGGGGCATGACAGAAACGGACGCGGAGAAGCACGAACCGGGAGGACGACCAACATGCGCATCCTCATCATCGGCGGTGGCGGCATGGTCGGGCAGAAGCTGGCCGGCGCGCTGGCCGGGCGCGGACGGCTGCGCGGGCAGGACATCGCCCATCTGACGCTCGCCGACATCAACGACCCGGCGCCGGTCGAGGCGCCCTTCCCGGTCTCGACCCGGCAACTCGACATCACCGACCGCGCGGCGGTCGACGCCGCCCTCGCCGAGGGACCGGACGTGATCTACCATTTCGCCGCGGTCGTCTCGGGCCAGGCGGAGGCCGAGTTCGACCTCGGCATGGCGATCAACCTGACCGGCACACTTAACGTGCTCGAGGCGGCGCGCGCCATGGACACGGTGCCCTGCGTTGTCTTCACCTCGTCGAACGCGGTCTATGGCGGCGAGATCCCCGAGCCGATCGAGGACTGGACGATGCTCAACCCGCAGACCTCCTACGGCACGCAGAAGGCCATCGGCGAGCTTCTGCTGAACGACTACTCGCGCCGCGGCTTCATCGACGGGCGGGGGCCGCGGCTGCCGACCATCTCGATCCGGCCGGGCCGGCCCAACAAGGCCGCCTCGGGGTTCATGTCGTCGATCTTCCGCGAGCCGCTGCAGGGGCAGGAGGCGGTCTGCCCGGTCGACGCCGATTACGAGCACGCGTATCTCTCGCCGCGCCGCTGCATCGAGAACCTGATCCACGCCGCCGAGGTGGAGGCCGGGGTGCTCGGCCAGAACCGGTGCTTTGCGCTTCCGGGCCGAACCTACCGGCTCGGCGACATGGTCGAGGCCATGCGCAGAATTGCGGGCGACGAGGCGGCGAACCGCATCCGGTGGGAGCCGGACCCGGAGATCAAGAAGATCGTTCTCGGCTGGAAGGCGCATTTCAATCCGCAGAAGGCGCTGTCGCTCGGCTTCGTCGCCGACGAGAGCTTCGAGGACAACATCCGCTTCTTCCTCGAGGACGACGTGGCCGCGGAGAGTCCGGCCCGATAGGCCCGCTCAGCGCGCCGTCGCTGTCCGCGCCGTCTCGGGGAGCCAGGTGGCGAGCTCGGGGAAGACCACGAGCACGACCACCATCAGCACCATGAGCAGGAACATGGGCAGCGCCGTGATCGCGATATAACTCATCGGGTGGCGCGTCAGCCCCTGCAGGACGAAAAGGTTGAAGCCGATCGGCGGCGTGATCTGGGCCATCTCGACGACCACGACGAGGAAGATGCCGAACCAGATCATCGAGAACCCAGCCTCCTGGAAGGCCGGCACGTTCACCATCGGCTCGACCACCGCCATGGTCAGCACGACCGCCGAGATGCCGTCGAGGAAGCAGCCGACCACGATGTAGAACAGCGTCAGCGCCGCGATCAGCGTGTAGACGGAGAGGTCGAGCGAGGCGATCCAGCCGGCGAGCGCCCGCGGCAGCCCCGTGTAGCCCATGCTCAGCGTGAGGAACGCGGCCCCCATCAGAATGAAGGCGACCATGGCCGAGGTGCGCACGGCGCCCATAAGGCTGTCGGTGAAGCTCGCCCAGTTCAGGCTGCCCTGCGCCGCCGCCAGGACCAGCGCTCCGATCACCCCGATGGCGGCGGCCTCGGTCGGCGTCGCGTAGCCCCGATACATGGAGCCGATCACCACGAAGACGAGGCAGAGCACCGGGATCAGGAACCGCGAGTTCCAGAGCTTCTGCCGGAAGCTCATGGTCGGGTCCTTCTCGGGCATGCCGCCGCGCCAGACCACGTGCCAGACGGCGACATAGACCATGAAGAGGAGCGCCAGCCCGATCCCCGGCAGGATGCCGGCGATGAAGAGCTTGGTGATCGACTCGTTGATGGTCACCCCGTAGACGATCAGGATCAGCGAGGGCGGGATCATCAGCCCGAGCGTGGCCGAGCCCGCCAGCGTGCCGATGGTCATGAACTCCGGGTAGCGGCGGCGCCTGAGCTCCGGGATCGACATCTTGCCGATGGTCGAGAGTGTCGCCGCCGAGGAGCCCGAGACCGCGGCGAAGATGGCGCAGCCCACCACGTTGGTGTGGAGAAGCCCGCCCGGCAGCCGCTGCATCCAGGGCGAGAGGCCGCGGAACATGTCCTCCGAGAGCCGCGTGCGGAACAGGATCTCGCCCATCCAGATGAACAGCGGCAGCGCCGTGATCCCCCAGCTCGAGGCGGTCGCCCAGATCGACGTGATCATCGCGTCGCCCGCTGGGCGGGGCGTGAAGATCTCGATGCCGACATAGGCGACGCCGATCAGCGCCAGCCCGATCCAGACTCCTGTGCCGAGCAGGAAGAAGAGCACGAACAGGAAAACGGCCGTCTTCGCCCAGACGCTGTCGACGCCGACGAACTCGAGCAGCAGCCAGCCGCCGCCCGCGAAAAGCCCCATGATCGTGGCCGCGATCAGCCGCGGCCGAAGGTCGTCGGCGAGCAGGGCGCGGACCGGCACCGCTCAGTTCTCTCGCTCGGTCACGTCGGGCTCCTCGTGGCCCCCGTGGTCGGTGAGCAGCACGCGGACGAAGTGGTCGACCATGGTGATTGCCAAGAGCACTGTGCCCACCGACATGACGATCTGCGGGATCCAGAGCGGCGTCGCGTCCTGCCCCTGGCTCACGTCGCCCAGCGTGTAGGACCAGATATTCGCCCGGATCGCGTAGCGGGCGAAGAAGATCGCCAGCACGGCGCCGATGCCGTAGCACCAGAGCTCGGCGAAGCGCCGGTGCCGCCCGAGCCCCGCGAGCAGCAGCGAGACGCGGACATGCGCCCCCTTGTTGAGCGCGTAGGCCAGCGCCATGAAGGACGAGCCCGCCATGGCGTAGCCGGCGAACGATGGCCCGCCGGGAAAGATCAGGCCGCTCCAGCGCGCGACCATCTGCGCCACGATGACGAGCAGGATGAGGATCATGAACACAGCACCGACAGCCCCGCCCGCGAGGTACAGCGCGTCGAGCGTGCGCCTCATCGCCCTCAGCATCCCGACCATTCCGGCGACCCCCCAGAGAGGCGCCCCTCCCCGGAGCGGGAAGGGGCGAGGAGCGGGCCCTCAGGCCCCGCCCGTCACTTCATCTCGCGGTACTTGTCCAGGATCGCCTGGCCCTGCTCGCCGGCCTCCTCGACCCATTCCTGGGCCATCTGCTCGCCGACCTCGGCGAGCTCCTGGCTGAGCTGCTCGCCCGGCGCGGTGACGGTCATGCCGTTCTCGGCGAGGCCCTTCAGGGTGAAGTCGGTGTATTGCACGGCGCGCCAGTGGCCGGCATAGGCCGCGAGGTCGGCGCAGCCCTCGATGGCGTTCCGGTTGGCCTCGGAGACGCCCTCCCAGGTGCCCTGGTTCACGAAGACGGCGTTCCGCGGCATCCAGGCGTTGACCTCGTAGTGATGGGTCAGGTGCTCCCAAACCTTGCGGTCGTAGCCGGTGGCGCCCGAGGTGATCATCGCCTCGGCCACGCCGGTGGCCAGCGCCTGGCTGAGCTCGGCCGCCTCGATCTGCACGGGTTGCATGCCCGTGAGTTCGGCGAAACGGGCGGTGGCGTTGTTGTAGGCGCGGAACTTGAGGCCCTCGAGGTCCTCGACCGACTCGATCGGCTTCTTGGTGTAGAGACCCTGCGGGGGCCACGGCGTTGTGTAGAGGAGGTGCAGGTTCTGCTCGGCCAGGATCTCCTCGATGGTCGGCCGGGCGGCCTGCCACAGCTTCTGCGACTCCTCGAAGGTGGTGGCGAGGAAGGGCACCGAGTCGATGCCGAAGATGATATTCTCGTTCTGGTGCGCCGAGAGCAGCCGCTCGCCGATCTGGGCCTGGCCGGTCTGCACCGCGCGCTTGATCTCGGCGCCGCCGAAGAGCGAGCCGGAGGGGTGGACGGTGATGGTGATCTCCTCGCCCGTTCCGGTGGCGACGCACTGGGCAAAGGCCTCGCCGGTCTCGGTGTGGTAGTTCGAGGCGGCGTAGGCCATGGGCATGTCCCACTGCTCCGCCTGGGCCGCGCCCGCGGCCATCACGAGTCCGGCAGCCAGTCCGATGGTCGTTCTCATTGGGGGTCCTCCCTTTTGCTGCGCTGTCTTCAGCGTCGGTCGAAACGGTCGGGCCTGAGCGGGCGAATGTCAACATTCGGCGTGCGTCCGGCGACGAGCTCGGCGCACATGCGGCCGAGCCGCGGCCCGATGGTCAGCCCGACATGCTGTCCGCCGAAGGCGAAATGCACCGCCGGCGCCCTGCGGGCAGGCCCGAGCAGGGGGAGGCTGTCGACCGTCGAGGGGCGATGCCCCATCCAGGTTGCCTCGCCGTCCCAGCGGAGGTCCGGGTAGACCTCCCTGACGCGCCGCCGGATCGCCTCGACCGGCGCCTTCGAGGGCGGGCCGTCGAGGCCGCCGAACTCCACCGTCCCGGCGAGGCGCAGCCCGTCCTCCATCGGCGAGACGGCGGTCTTCTTGTCGGCCACCATGAGCGGCCCCGGGGGGACATGCGAGGCGCCCTCGATCACGAGATGGTAGCCGCGCTCGGACTCCATCCGCGGCT
>JBEPXW010000058.1:0-7746 GCA_041641715.1 Pseudomonadota bacterium | reverse complement strand
CGCCCGCGGCCGCGGCGGCGGCGCCGGCGGCGGGGAGGACGACGGCGGCGGCGAGCGCCGCCGCGTCCGCCGTCGCCTGCAGCATCGTCCGGGTGCGGAACGCGTCCGTCGCGTCCACGGAGAGGCCGCAGACCGCGGTGAGGATGAGGAAGAGCATCGCGCCCCAGGCCGAGACCGCGCCCTGCTCGTCCGCCGGAAGATTACCGACCCGCCGCCGTGCCGTGTCGCCGCGCCGCATTCCCGCCTCCAGTTCGCCGGCCCGGCCCGGGCCAGGCGAATCCTGCCGCGAAGGGCCCGCGGGGCGCCCCGCGCCGCTCGACGGGCTGCATGGCGGAAGCCTGCGCGATCGAGAAAAACGCTTCGTGAAGAAACGTGGTTACTTCATCAATTCGAGACGGGATGATCTGGTCAATTTATAATAAACCCGATTATACTTCGATTTTCCGACACGGCCGCACCGCCGGCCCCGGACACGGGGCAGCCATGCAAGTCGCCGGGGCCGGGTCCCGCGTGGAGGGCGTACGCGGTTCCCGGCCCCGGCCCTGGCCCGGTGGGGTCGCCTGGGCCCAGTCTGCGTCGTTGGCCTACATCACCAGCCGGTAGCGCCGGTGCGTCAGCAGCAGCGGGTCGTCCCCGTTGCAGAGGCCGAACGAGTTGTTGCTGGTGAGCGAGATGTTGCCGCCCGCCTGCACCGAGAGGCCCTTGACGCCTTCGTCGCTGGCGCCGAGCTCGGCGTGCTTGGACGTGACAACTTGCACGCCGTTCCAGGTGATCGAGGACGACAGGAAGACGTTCTCGGTGGTGAAGATCTGCACGCCGCCGCCGTCGGCGCAGTCATCCGGGCGGCCGAGCTGCGCGCCGGACGAAAAGTGGATGTTCGCGCCGTCGTTCTTGATGTCGGCGCGCGAGATCAGCATCACGTCCTCCAGCGCGGCGTTCGCCGGGATCTTGACCTGGCTCTCGGCGAGGATCACCAGGTCGTGGGTCAGCGTGCCGCCCGGAATCTGGATCTGCTTGTTGTCCGCGCAGATCACATGGTAGATCCGGTGCGCCCACGCGTCGGCCAGATCGAAGTTGCAGTCCACCTCGATCACCGGCTTCTCGGTGTTGATGTAGGTCGGCTGGATCGGCGACTTCGGGTCGAGCAGCATGTCGAAGAGATCCGAGACCCGATCGACCATGCGCGGGTCCAGGACCCCCTCGCGCAGGGCCTCGCGCAGCCCGGGATTGCTGTCGAAGCCGTCGGTCGGCATGGACAGCATCGAGAGGTCCGGCATGCTGACGCTGGTGCCCTCCTCGAAATAGCTGCCGTTCTGGATGTAGACGCCCTGCTGGCCGTGGACGCAGAATTCGTTGTAGTAGGCATTGTTGCTCGAGGTATCGACCCAGCCGCGCGCGACCAGCCCGTCGGTGAAGCACTGCGGCGTGAACTTCTGCGCGATGGCCCGGGCCTTGAGCTTCCAGCCCGTCACGCCGGCGATCCGGAGCAGGGTGGCGAACACCGGGTCGCCGCGGACCGTCACGAGGACCGCGTTAGCCGGCGACTCGCCGGGCATGAAAACCCGGTTGACCTCGTCCCAGGTGCCGAGGACGACGTCCTCCTGGGCCAGCACCTCGCCGTAGGTTTCCGGAGGCATGTTCTTCTGGGCATACTCGACCGCCGAGAGGACCGCCTCGTCCTCGCGGGGCAGGTCGATCACCGCGGCCAGCGCGGCTGCGTCCGCGGTGGCCTGCAGCATGGTCTCGGTGCGGAAGGCAGCGGTGGTGTCGACCGTCGCCCCGGCAAAACCGAGGACGATGAGGAACCAGAACATCCCCCAGAGCGATCCGACACCCTGCTCGTCTTTCAGAAAGCCAAGTGCACGCGCCGTCAACATGGCAGCACTCCTTACAACGCTTACGCAACTGTCCTGATACTTGCGTGAGACATGGACAGGAGTTTGACGGCGCGAAAACGATCCCAGGTAAGGCGGCACCTGAAAAAAGTTCAGAAGATGCTTGTTTCAATTATTCTTTTAATATTCGTTTTAACGTGGCATCATCATATTCCGATCATAAAGTTTAATTTACGCACAACCTGAAGATGTCAGATTTATTATTCGTATTATTGATGCGTGTGTCAAGCAGAATCCGGCAGGGCGGAAATGTCCCGCCCGGCGCCAGTCCGGGGAAGGTGATTCGCCGCCGGGGCCGCGCCGCGCGGGCGCAGCCCCCGCCCGATTACAGGACCAGCCGGTAGTAGGGCACGGTGAAGAGGTCCGGCGCACCGCCGTCGCAGAGTCCGAAGACGTTGTTCGAGGTCAGCGTGATGTTGTCGCCGGACTGGGCCGAGATGCCGTTGATGCCCTCGTCGCGGGCACCGAGCTCGATGTCGCCCCGGGCAACCATCTGCACGCCGTTGATGACCGTCGAGGAGGAGGTGTGGATGGTGGCGTTCGAGAAGATCTGCACGCCGCCGCCATCGGCACAGTTGTCCGGGGCGCCCAGCCGCGTCTTGGCCGCCGCCTTGACGTTCGCCTTGTCGGTCCTGCCGTTGCCGCCCGAGCGCGAGCCGAGCACGACGTTCTGGAGCGACGCGCTGGTGCCGATGTGCAGCTCGCAGTCGGCGATGATGACCACGTGCTGGATCACCGCGTTGCTCGGGATCTTGGCGTTTTTGTTGGGCCTGCACTGCACGTGGTAGACGTGATGCGGTTTCGCCTCGTCGAGCTTGAACTTCTCGTCGACGACGATCACCTCCTCGTCCGCCTTGGTGTAGGTCGGCAGAACGGCCGGGTCCCGGTCGAGGAACTGCTGCATGATCCCGTCGACATGGTTGGCCATGCGCGGGTCGAGCCCCTGCTCGCGCAGCGCCTCCCTGAGCCCGTCGTTGCTGCTGAAGCCGCTATTGGGCAGCTGCAGCGTGTCCATGTCGTACATGGAGACGATGACGCCCGGATCGTAGATGTTGTTGCTCTGGATCTTCACGCCTTCCTGGCCGTGGACGCAGATGTTGCGGGTGAAGTGGTTGTTGGACGAGATGTGCACCTCGTTCCGCGCGATCAGCCCGTCGTTCAGGCATTCGGGGATGTAGCGCTGCGCGGCGGCCTGGGCGCGGACGTTCCAGGCTTCCATGCCGAGAATCTGCAGGAAGGTCACGGGCAGCGGGTTGGTGTTCTCCTGCCCGCGCAGGGTGGTGACCATGACCGTGTCGGGATTCGGGGCGCTCTTGTCCAGCGTCTGCGTGTCCGGATCCCATTCGCCCACATGCACGTCGCGGACGTCGAGGACCTTGCCGTTCACCTGCGGCGCCATGTTGTCCTGCGCGTAGAAGACCGCGGTGGCCCGCGCCTCGGCCGTGTCGGGCAGCTCGATCGCCGCCGCGAGCGCCGCCGCGTCCGCCGTCGCCTGCAGCATCGTGCGGTTGCGCAGGCCGTCCGTGGTGTCGATGGCGAGGCCGGCGAAGGCGCAGACGATCATGAACCAGAGCAGGCTCCAGATCGTGCCGAGCCCGCCCTCGTCGGCGAGGAAGTCCGCGAACCGGTTCGCGCGCATGTCGTTTCTCCCCTCCTGTCGCCAGCACCGTCCGTGTATCGGCGCCGCGGGTGAATTTCAGGGAGCAACTTGTCTGGGAATTGAGGCAACTTTTTATCTGAAAGTTGTTATTTATTAATAGGCGCAACTATAAGTTGTTTATATTTGATTGGTTTTCTAACAAAACGCATGCTTCTTATTTCAACCGGCACGAATAAAGGGCGGTCGGAGGAACGAACCCGCCCGTGGCCCGGGGCTCTCGAGCCGTTCGGGCGCATCGCCCGGGGGCGGGCCGCCTCAGAGCACGAGGCGGTAGTACCAGACCGTGAAGTAATCCGGCACGCCGCCCTGGCAGAGGCCGAAGATGTTGTTCGAGGTCAGGGTGATGTCGTCGCCGGACTGGGCCGAGATACCGTTGATGCCGTAGTCCTGGGCGCCGAGCTCGATGTCGCCCCGGGCGACCAGCTGCACGCCGTCGATCTTGGTCGAGGACGCGGTGTGGATGGTAGCGTTCGAGAAGATCTGCACGCCGCCGCCCTCGGCGCAGTTGTCCGGCTGGCCGAGCTGCACCTTGGCCGAGGCCTTGACGTTCGCCTTGTCGGTGCTGCCGTTGCCGCCCGAGCGCGAGCCGAGCACCGCGTCCTTCACGGTCGCGTCGGTGCCGATGTGCAGCTCGCAGTCGGCGATGATGACCACGTGCTGAATCACCGCGTTGCTCGGGATCTTGGCGTTCTTGTTGGGCTTGCACTGCACATGGTAGATGTGATGCGGCTTGGCCGTGCTCAGGTCGAACTTCTCGTCGACGACCTGCACCTCGTTGTTCGGATTGATGTAGCTCGGCAGCCGCTCGTAGGTCGGGTCGAGATGGGCGAGCATGATCTCGTCCACGTGGTTGGTCATCCGCGGATCCATGCCCTGCTCGCGCAGCGCCTCGCGCAGCCCGTCGTTGGAGGTGAAGCCGCTCGACGGCAGCTGCAGGGTGTCGATGTCGTACATCGACACCACGACGCCGGGGTCGTAGGTGTTCCCGCTCTGCATCTTCACGCCCTCCTGGCCGTGGACGCAGATGTTACGCGTGAAGTGGTTGTTGGACGAGATGTGCACCTCGTTGCGCGCGATCAGCCCCTCGTTCAGGCATTCGGGGATGTAGCGCTGCGCCACCGCCTGGGCGCGCACGTTCCAGGCCTCCATGCCGATGATCTGCAGGAAGGTCACCGGCAGCGGGTTGGTGTTCTCCTGCCCGCGCCAGGTGGTGACCATGACCGAGTCCGGGTCCGAGGCGGTCTTGTCGAGGGTCTGGGTGCCCGGGTCCCACCGGCCGACATGAACATCGCGGACGTCGAGGACCTTGCCGTTCACCTGCGGCGCCATGTTGTCCTGGGCGTAGAAGACGGCCGTGGCCCGCGCCTCGGGCCCGTTGGGCAGCTCGACCGCCGCGGCGAGCGCCGCCGCGTCCGCCGTCGCCTGCAGCATGGTGCGGTTGCGCAGGCCGTCCGTGGTGTCGATGGCGAGGCCGGCGAAGGCGCAGACGATCATGAACCAGAGCAGGCTCCAGATCGTGCCGAGCCCGCCCTCGTCGCGGATGAAGGCACGGATGTGCGTCGCAGGCATGGTCGGATCACTCCCGGCTCAGATCGGCTCCTTGCGCATCACGACGGCGGCCTCGAGGTACTCGCCGAGGATCGGCCCGAAGAGCCCGAACACGGACGCGTCCCAGACCCGGGTCTGGATCAGGATCATCGCCTCCTCGCTCGACGGGTCGGAGGTGTGGACCCGGTAGTTGTGGGTGTAGAGGAAGAGATTGTCCGCGACGTACTGTTTCGCCTCGGTCTCGTCGATGTCGCCCACCGCGACGCGCCGCGCGACGTCGCGCGCCACGTTCCACATCTCGGTGTGGTGGAGGTAGAGGACGGTCGCGTCGATCGCCACCAGCATGATGGTGGCGAAGACTGGCAGCCAGAGCACGAACTCGACGGTCGCCGTGCCCCGCTCGTCGCGGAGCAGGCCCCTCAGGCCCGACTCCAACCGCGAACACGCCGGATCATTGCGCCCACGCACAGCCACGCTCCCGAATCGATCCATCCCACACGATTAACCTAACAGATTCCGACACGAATGCGACACGGAATCGTAGTCACGGGCCACCAATGCCCTGCAATTGTTCGCAATATTTTCTAAAAATCGCTTAATGACTCGCCCTTATTGGCGAGTTACCAAAGAGAATACTCGCCTTATACGTGTCCAGGCCGCGCGGCCGCGCGCGCCCGCCTGATGAGTCGCCGCGCCCCGCCGGCCCCTTGCCTTCCGCGCGCGCGGCGACTATAAGCGCCCCTCGCAAAACGGGGCGGCCGGCCGGACGGGCTGCCGAGTCGCCCCCGGATGACGCTCGCGCCAGGAGTTCGAAATGCCCAAGATGAAGACCAAGTCGGGCGCCAAGAAGCGCTTCAAGGTCACCGCCACAGGCCGCATCAAGTGCCAGCAGGCCGGCAAGCGCCACGGCATGATCAAGCGGACGCCGAAGTTCATCCGGAACGCCCGCGGCATGTCCGTGCTGGCGCCGCAGGACGAGAAGATCGTCCGCCAGTTCCTGCCCTACGACCGCTGACCGGAGGCCCCCGATGTCGAGAGTCAAAGGCGGCCCCGCCGCCCATGCGCGCCACCGCAAGGTTCTGAGCCGCGCCAAGGGCTATTACGGCGCCCGCTCGCGCAATTTCCGCACCGCCAAGCAGGCGGTCGAGAAGGCGATGCAGTACCAGACGCGCGACCGCAAGACGCGCAAGCGCAACTTCCGCGCGCTCTGGATCCAGCGCATCAACGCCGCCGTCCGCGCCCATGACGCCGAGCTCACCTACTCGCGCTTCATCAACGGGCTGAGCAAGGCCGGGATCGACGTTGACCGCAAGGTGCTGGCCGACCTCGCCGTGCGCGAGCCGGAGTCCTTCGGCGCCATCGTCGACAAGGCCAAGGCGGCGCTGCGCTGAGGCCTGGCCGCCGGGCGGGTCCTTGCCCCGCCGGCGGGCCGTCGCTATAGAGACGCCTCCCCCGCGGCCCGGACCGCGGCGGAGAGAGAGGGAAGAGAGCCATGAAGGTCAGGAACTCGCTCAGATCGCTGAAGTCGCGCCACCGCGACTGCCGCATCGTGCGCCGCAAGGGCCGGGTCTACGTCATCAACAAGTCCCAGCGCCGCTTCAAGGCCCGCCAGGGCTGAGACGCCGCCGGCTCGCGGCGCCGGGATTCCGCGATCAGGCCTTGTCATCCGGATGGCCGACGGCGCAGAGGAAGCCGCCGACGAATTCCACGTCCGGGGCGTGCGGGTCGCCGGGCTCCGACTTCGCCTCGACCGTCTCGCGCCAGTCCTCTGCGCTGTCCTGCGGCACGAAGCCGAGATGCGCCGCCTTCTCGTTCGAGAAGAAGCGCTCGCGATTGTCCGAGATGCCGTAGACGGCGGTCCAGCCGATGCGCTCGGCGACAAGGCAGCGGGTGACGAGCTGCACGAGGTCGCGATAGCTGAGCCAGGTGGCGAGGTGGCGGCGGTCCACCGGCTCCGGGAAGCAGGAGTTGATCCTGAGCAGCGCCGACTCGATGCCGAACTTGTGGAAGTAGAGCTTGGCGAGATCCTCGACGAAGCACTTGGAAACGCCGTAGAGCGTGTCCGGGCGGTGCCCGGTATGGGTGTCGGCGCCCTCCTCGCGGCGGACATAGCCGACGGCGTGGATCGAGCTGGCGTAGACGATGCGCCTGATGCCGTGGCGCCGCGCAGCCTCGTAGACGTTGTAGCCGCCGATGATCGAGGAATTCAGGATCTCTCCCCAGGGTTTCTCCATCGGCGCGGCGCCGAAATGGACGACCGCGTCGCAGCCCTCGACGACACCCATCATGGCATCGAAGTCGGAGAGCTCCGCCGGCATCAGCTCCTCGTTGGGCTTCGCCGCGCCTAGGTCGGCGCGGTCCGTCAGCCGCAGCGTGGCGGCCAGGGGCGCGAGCCCCTCGCGCAGCACCGAGCCGAGGGCGCCGGCGGCGCCGGTGACGAGCAGGCGGTTGAAGCGGGGCATCGTGTCCTCCCTTGGATTCGGGTTGCCGCGGGCATCCTGCCGCCACGCGCCGGGTGAGGAAAGACCAAGGGTCAGCGGCGCACGCGAGCGGGGCCCGCCGGGCCACGGCGCCGTTCCGCCGCTCGGGTCACTCCCCGCCGCCCCACGGGCCGTCGAACAACGCCTGCACGGCGATGACGGC
>JBEPXW010000057.1:0-7752 GCA_041641715.1 Pseudomonadota bacterium | reverse complement strand
GCCCGATGAAATCGGATCGTGGCGCGGGCAGGGCGAGCGGCGCGGCGGCGTGACGGTCCGGATGGTCGGGATCGGTCATGGGAGCAGCCTAGCCACGGCAGCCGCGTTGCGGCAAGGCGGCGCGGCTGCCCGGGGCCGGCCGCGGGCGGCGTGAGCGGCCTGTGCGCGACCGCAAAAAGATCGATCCGACTGATCCAATCATAAGAATAATAGATTTCACCGATTGATGCCCCGCGCACACTATAGACGCACAAGAGGTCCGGGCGGCGCTTGGGGGGATGTGATCGCGCTCGCCGACAGCGCCCGTCCATCCGGAGAGTTTGTCCCGGAGTCGGGCGGCAGGGAAGGGGGCGCGCCATGAAGCATCGCCAGGCACGGCAATTCTGTCGCAAACCTGACCTATAACGCGATTCGCCCCGCCGCGCGGCGCGTGGCGGGCTCGTTTTTGTCAAGCCTATCAAGCCTTTCGAGGGAGACACGACATGAAACGCCTGCTTCTCGCCGGGATCGCGGCCGCGGCCCTGACCGTGCCGGCCAGCGCTGCGGACTGCCCTCCGATCACGCTCGCCGACATGCAGGGGGTCGGCGCCGGCGCCTTCCCGCAGCAGTTCGATCTGGCCGAGTTCGAGGCCGCCGCGGACTGCACCATGAGCTTTCAGGAGAACCCCGCGATCGGCGACCTCAACGGCCGCATCCAGGGCAACCCCGCCTTGCCGCCGCTGGCCGAGCGGCTGCCCGAGGAGCCGCTCGTCGTCGTGCCCTATGACAGCATCGGCCGCTATGGCGGGGTGCTCGACGCGCTCTCTAACGCGCCCGAGGCGGGCACCTCCGACTTCCTGTCGACGCGCCATGTCAGCCTTGTGCGCTACGCGGACGATCTCACCACCGTGGTGCCGAACGTCGCCAAGAGCTGGGAGTGGAACGACGACTTCACTAAGCTAACCTTCAAGCTCCGCAATGGGCACAAGTGGTCCGACGGCGCGCCCTTCACCTCGGCCGACGTGAAGTTCTGGTACGACAACCTGGCGATGGACCCCAACGTCATCGAGAAGCCGAAGGACTACGTGCTGGTCGCCGGCGAGCGGATGACCGTGGAGACGCCCGACGAGACGACGGTCGTGTTCAACCTGCCGGCGCCGAAGCCGGGCCTGATCGCGAGCTTCGCCACCAACTATCACCAGCCCTTCATGCCGAAGCACTTCCTGGGACAGTACCATCCGGAGATCAATCCGGACGCGGACAAGCTGGCCAAGGAGCTTGGTTTCGAGAGCGGCTACGAGGTGGTCTCGGCCTATTACGGCAACTCGGACTGGACCGACACGGCGAGCCCGATGCTCAGCATGCCGGACAGGGTGCCTGATCTGCCGAAGGCGACCTACCCGACGCTCGAGAGCCATATTCTGGTCGCTGAGACCACCGAGGGCCGGCACCTTGTCGCCAACCCCTACTTCCACATGGTCGACACCGCCGGCAACCAGCTGCCCTACATCTCGGAGCAGGACGAGATCTACATCAACGAGAACGAGGTTCGCATCCTCAAGCTGGTCAACGCCGAGGCGGACTACAAATCCCAGTCGCTGCAGCTGCCGGACGCGCCGCTCCTCCTGGAGAACCAGGAGAAGGGCGACTACACCGTGCACCTGCGCCCGACCATTGCGGCGCCCACCTTCTCGTTCAACGTCACCTCCTTCGACGAGGCGAAGCGGGCCGTCTTCGGCGACCTGCGCTTCCGCGAGGCGATGTCGATCGCGATCAACCGCGACGAGGTCAACGAGATAGCCTATTTCGGCCTCGGTGAGCCCAGGCAGTATATCGGCTTCTCGCCGGCGCCCGACTTCGTCGACGACAAGTGGCTGAACCACATGACCGAGTACGACCCGGAGAAGGCGAAGGCGCTGCTCGACGAGGTCGGCATGGTCGACACCGACGGCGACGGGTTCCGCGAGCTGCCGAACGGCGACAAGGTCACGCTCAACATCCAGTTCGCCACGCAGGGCGGGCCAGGCCAGCTGGTCGAGCTGGTGGCCCAGTACTGGGCCGATGTCGGTGTCCAGACCACGGTCAAGGAGGTCACGCCCGACGAGTACCGCTCGACGCAGTCGGCCAACCAGCTCGATGTCGGCTTCTGGATCAAGGGCCAGCCGCTGGCGATCGTGCTCGGTAACAACACGCTGTTCGTGCCGCCGTTCGACGGCTACTTCGACCACCGCACGGGCATGCTCTGGGCCGAGTACATCGACTCGGACGGCGCCAAGGGCGTCGAGCCGCCGGACTGGGTCTACCAGATGATCGACGACATCAACGACTTCCAGTCCGCGACCCCCGGCTCGGCGGAATCGGACGAACTCGGCGCGCGCCTGGTCGAGAACATGACCGGGCACATGCTGTTTATCGGCGCGGTGCAGGCGCCGAACCCGATCTACCACCGCAACGCGGTCAAGAACTTCCCGGAGTTCAAAACCTGGTCCTACGAGTACTACCGGACCTACCCCTATCGCCCGCAGCAGTGGTGGATCGAGGACGAGAGCTGAGGCAAGGGCCCTCCCGGCGGACCGGGCGCAGACCGCGCCCGGTCCGAAGCTTGCCCGGCGCCCGGTTCGGGACGATAGTCCCTTGAGGGCCGATCAGCGGGACCGTTCCTGAGCGATGCTGCAGTTCGCCAACTTCGTGGTCATGCGCGCGGCGATGGCGGCGTTCACGCTGCTGCTGGTGTCGCTGATCGTGTTCACGCTGATGGAGATGGTGCCCGGCGACTGCGCCGAGCGCTACCTGGCCTTCAAGAACACGCAGGGCCAGAGCATCGGCGTCGAGGACATCGAGGCGGAGAGGAAACGCCTCGGCCTCGACCGGCCCTTCCTCGAGCGCTGGGCGAGCTGGCTTGGCAATGTCGTCTTCCGCGGCGAGTTCGGCACGAGCTGCATCTTGCGCGTCGACATCAACCAGCTCATGGGCGACAAGTTCCTGATCTCGCTCGGGATTTGCCTGGCCTCGCTGCTCCTGGCCTATGCCATTGCGATCCCCGTGGGCATAATCGCGGCAACGTCGAAGAGCGCGGTTCTCAACAACTCGCTCCGCTTCGTCAGCTATCTCGGCCTAGCCATGCCGAACTTCCTCTTGGCGCTGATGATCATGCTGGCCTCGACGGTGCTGTTCGGCGACACGCTCACCGGCCTCTTTTCGAAGGAGTTCCGCGACGCGCCGTGGTCCTGGGACAAGGCGATGGACTTCCTCAGCCGGGCCTGGCTGCCGGTGTTCATCCTCGGCTGGTCGGCGACGGCCTTCGCGCTCCAGACCGTGCGGGCACTGATGTCGGACGAGATCGGCAAGCTCTACGTGACCGCCGCCGCGGCGCGGGGGATCACGGGGCGGCGGCTCCTCTGGCGCTACCCGGCGCGGCACGCGCTGGCGCCGATCGTCAACTCGCTCGGCTTCGACCTCAACCGCATCTTCAACGAGCTGCCGATCGTCGCCCTCATCATGACGTTGACCGAGGCGGGGGCGCTGCTGATCGAGGCGCTGGCGCGGTCTAACGACCAGCAGCTCGCGGGGGCGATCATCTTCCTGCTGACCGCCTCGATCGTCGGGTTGAACTTTCTCACGGACGTGATGCTGGCGCTGATCGACCCGCGCATCCGCAAGGGAGTGATGGGGTAGGACCATGGCCGAGCTGACCCAGCCCCACGCGACCACGGAGACCGAGGCCGAGCGCCGGCGGAAGGAGAAGTACTTCACGGCCTCGCAGGCGCAGCTGATCTGGGCGCGGTTCAAGAAGAACCGCTCGGCGATGGTGGCCGGGACGGTGCTGGCGGTGATGGTGCTGATGGGGCTCTTCGCGCCGTTTCTTTCTCCATACGACCCGACCATCGCCGGGCGCGACATGGAGTACCGCAACGGTGCGCCGCAAATCCCGAAGTTCTGCGACCAGCAGGGATGCTCGCTCCGCCCCTTCCTGCACGAGGTCGAGCGCAAGCTGAACACGGCGACCCTGCGCTGGGAGACCCAGATCAACCCGGACGAGCGGCGCTACGTGCAGTTCTTCGTCGAGGGCTGGACCTACCGGCTCGGCGCCATCGGCCTCGACGTGCCGGGCGAGACCTTCGATTTTGAGACCCGCGGCGTCGCCTTCAACACGCACCTCTTCGGCATCGAGGAGGGCGGCATCCACCTCTTCGGCACGGACGAGTCGGGCAAGGACATCTTCTCGCGCACCCTGCACGCCATCTACACCTCGCTCGCGGTCGGCACCATCGGCGTCTTCATCGCCTTCGTGCTGGCGCTCATCATCGGCGGCGTCTCGGGCTATTACGGCGGCTGGATCGACTCCTGCATCCAGATGGTGACGGACGCGGTCAGGACCATCCCGGTGATCCCGCTCTTCATGGCGCTGGCCGCATTCGTGCCGGACACCTGGAGCGCCGAGACCCGCTTCTTCTTCATCGCCACGCTCCTCGGCCTGATCGGCTGGCCGACGCTGGCGCGGCGCGTGCGCACGCATCTGCTCTCCGAGCGGAGCCAGGAATACGTGCTGGCGGCACAGCTCTGCGGCGCGCCCGCGCGGCACATCATCCGGCGGCACCTGCTGCCCTCCTTCACCTCCTACATCATCGTCGACCTGGTGATCTCGTTCCCCTACATGGTGCTATCCGAGACGGCGCTCAGCTTCATCGGGCTGGGGCTCAAGGATCCGGTGAACAGCCTCGGCGTGATGCTGCAGAACGTCTCGAAGGCGGACGTGCTGCTGAACTACCAGTGGTACTTCATTCCCGTGATCTTCTTCATCGCGCTGGTACTGGCCTTCGTCTATGTCGGCGACGGGCTGCGCGACGCGGCGGACCCCTACTCGAACGTGAAACGATGAGCCTGCTCGAAGTTCAGAACCTGACGCTCGAGTTCGACACCGACGAGGGCCGGATCACCGCCGTCGACGACGTTTCCTTCGCGATCCGGCCCGGCGAGGTGATGGGGCTGGTGGGCGAATCCGGCTCCGGCAAGTCGGTGACCGCGAAGGCGCTCATGCGGCTCAATCCCGACAACGCGGTCTACGCGCCCCGGAGCCGCATCACGCTCAACCTCGATGACGGGCCGGTGGACGTGCTCGGCCTGCGAACGCCGCGCCAGATGCGGGTGGTGCGCGGCGACGCCGTCTCGATGATTTTCCAGGAGCCGATGGCGAGCTTCGCCCCGGCCATCAGCATCGGCGACCAGATGGTGGAGCAGCTCCAGCTCCACCGCGGCATGAGCGCCCGCGCGGCACGCGACCTCTCCATCGAGATGCTGGAGCGGGTCGGCATCTCGGACGCGGCCAAGCGGTTTCGGCAATACGCCTTCGAGCTCTCGGGCGGAATGCGCCAGCGGGCGATGATCGCCATGGCGCTCTCGACCAAGCCGCGACTGCTGATCGCCGACGAGCCGACCACGGCGCTCGACGTCACCATCCAGGCGCAGGTGATCGACCTGATGAAGGATCTCGTCGCCGAGTTCGGCATGGCGATTGTCTTCATCACTCACGACCTCGGCGTCATCGCAGAGACGGCGGACCGGGTGGCGGTGATGTATCTCGGCCGGCTTGTCGAGTACGGGCCCGTGCGCGAGGTCATCCGCAACCCGGCGCACCCCTACACGCAAGGCCTTCTCAAGGCACTGCCCGACCTCGGCGACCTCGACGCGGAGCTGACGCCGGTGCCGGGCGACATCCCCTCGCCGCTCGAGCGGCCGGCGGGCTGCGTCTTCCACACCCGCTGTCCGAAGTTCATGCCCGGGCGCTGCGACGCCGCCATCCCGGAGATGACGCGGGTCGACGGCGAACACGTCGCGGCCTGCTTCGCGGTCGAGGACCGGCTGGTGTCGGCATGACCGAGACGCCGATCATCTCCGTCGACGACCTCGCGGTGCATTTCCCTATCGGCGGCGGCCTCTTCGCGCCGAAGCTGCTGGTGCAGGCGGTCGAGGGGGTCAGCCTCGATATCCCGCAGGGCTCGTTCTTCGGCCTCGTCGGCGAGTCGGGCTCGGGCAAGACGACGCTCGGCCGCGCGCTGCTGCGCGCCGCGCCGGTGGCGCGGGGCCGGATCGCCTATGACGACGGCGAGGTTGCCTACGACGTCGCCGCGCTCTCCAAGGCGGCGCTCAAGGACTACCGCAAGCGCGCCCAGCTCATCTTCCAGGACCCTTACGCGGCGCTCAGCCCGCGCATGACCGTGCGCGACATCATCGCCGAGCCGCTAGAGGTCATGGGGCTGACCAGGACCCGCGAGGAGACCGACCGCCGGGTGCGCGAAATCGCCGCCAAGTGCCGGCTGAACCTCGAGCATCTTCGCCGCTTCCCGCACGCCTTCTCCGGCGGCCAGCGCCAGCGCATCTCGATCGCCCGGGCGCTGGTCTCGAGCCCGCGCTTCGTGGTGGCGGACGAGGCGGTGGCCGCGCTCGACGTCTCGATCCAGGCGGACGTGCTCAACCTTCTGAACGCGCTCAAGAAGGAGCTCGGCCTCACGATCCTCTTCATCAGCCACGACCTCTCGGTCGTCGCGCATATCTGCGACCACGTGGCGGTGATGTATCTCGGCCGGCTGGTGGAGAGCGCGCCGACCCGCGAGCTGTTCGACAAGCCGCGGCATCCCTACACCAAGGCGCTGCTCTCGGCGATCCCCTCGCTCGACCCGGACCGGGAGCGGACCGCGCAGAAGCTCGAGGGCGAGATCCCGAGCCCGACGAACCCGCCGCCCGGCTGCAAGTTCCAGACCCGGTGCCCGCACGCCGTCGAGCTCTGCCGCACCCACGAGCCGCGGCTCGAGCAGACAGGGACGGAGCACGCGGTGGCCTGCCATCGCTGGAAGGAGCTGGCGGAAAGGCCGGCGCCGGCATGATCGGACTGGACGGGGCGCAAATGGTGGACGGTCGCGGATGAGTGCAGCCAGGGGCAAAGTCCTCTTCGTCGTCATCGACCAGCTCCGGGCGGACTGCGTCTCGGGCGCGCTGGCCGGCACCGTCGACCTGCCGAACATCCGCGGCCTGATGGCGGAGGGCGTCAGCTTCGCCCGGCACTACACCGTCACCAACCCCTGCGGCCCGGCGCGGGCAAGCCTCCTGACCGGGCTCTACGCCATGAACCACCGCTCGGTGCGGAACGGGGCGCCGCTGGCGCGCCACCACGCCAACCTCGCGCTCGAGGCGCGGCGGGCGGGCCACGAGCCCTTGCTCTTCGGCTATACGGACACCAGCCCGGACCCGGCCGGGCGCGACCCCGCCGACCCGGATCTCCGCAGCTACGAGGGGCTGATGCCGGGCTTCACCGAGATGGTGCGGATGCGCCTCGACTCATCGAGCCACGCCTGGCTGGCCCACCTCAAGGCGCGGGGTTACGACCTGCCCACCGACCCGCGCGATGTCTACCGGGCCGTGGACACCGAGGGACTCCGGCGGCTGGACGCTCCAACGCTCTACCGCGCCGAGGACAGCGACACAGCCTTCCTGACCGACGAGGCGCTCAAGGCGCTTTCCGTGCGGACGGAGGAGGACTGGTTCGCGCATGTCACCTATATCCGCCCGCACCCGCCGCTGGCCGCGCCCGCGCCCTACAACGCCATGTATGCGCCGGAAACCGTGCCGCCCGCGGCAGGGCCCGCGAGCCCCGACGCGGTGAGAGAGCTCCATCCCTTCTTCACCGCCTATTTCGCCGAGCCGGCGGAGAGGAGCCTCTATGTCGGCTTCGACGGCCGGCTGGACCGCATGGCGGAGGGCGACCGGCGGACGCTGCGC
>JBEPXW010000056.1:0-7834 GCA_041641715.1 Pseudomonadota bacterium | reverse complement strand
TGGGCCCTTGCTGACCGTGACTGGGCCGCGGGCGCGCGGGCGCGGATCCGCACCGATTGCGCGCGACTGGTGGCGGCCGGCGAGGTCGCCGGCTGGCGGCTCGTCGGCGAGGCGGGGCTTTTCGCCACCTTCGACACCGGGGCCGCGGCGTCGGCGCAGGCCCGTCTGGCTGAGGCGCGCATTTGGAGCCGCGCCTTCTCCTGGTCGGACCGGTGGATCCGGCTCGGGCTGCCTGGGGACGATGCTGGATGGCGCCGCCTCGCGGCGGCGCTCGGCGCAACGTGAGGCTGCGGGTGGGGAGGGGGCATTGCTCGCCATTGCGCTGATCCTCGACGCCCTGCTTGGCGAGCCTGACTGGCTGTGGCGCCGCGTCCCGCATCCCGCGGTGCTGCTGGGGCGGCTCGTGGGCTGGCTCGATGGGCGGTTGAATGCCGGCGAGAACCGCCGGGCGAAGGGCGTCGCCGCTGTCGCCCTGCTGATCGTCGCGGCCTGGCTGCCGGCGGCGCTGCTCTCCGCGGAGGTCTTCGGCGGCCTGTTCGAAGTGCTGGGTGCGGCTGTCCTGCTTGCCCAGCGGAGCCTTGTCGACCATGTGCGGGCAGTGGCCGGGGCCCTTAGGCGCTCGCTCGAGGAGGGACGGCGGGAGGTGGCGCGGATCGTCGGGCGCGACCCGGAGACGCTGGATGGCCCCGGCATGGCGCGGGCGGCGATCGAGTCCGCGGCGGAGAACTTCGCCGACGGCGTCGTGGCGCCTGCCTTTTGGTTTCTCGTCGCTGGGTTGCCCGGGATGGCGGTCTACAAGGCGGTGAACACGGCCGACTCGATGATCGGGCATCGGTGTGCGCGCTACCGTGCCTTCGGCTGGGCCTCCGCAAGGCTCGACGATGTCTTGAGCTGGATCCCGGCGCGGCTGGCGGGCGCCGCCATCTGCGCCGTCGGCGGAGGGCACGCAGCCTGGACCATCATGCGCCGCGACGCGCGCCGGCACAAGTCGGTCAATGCTGGCTGGCCGGAGGCTGCCACCGCCGCCTCGCTGGGGCTGGCGCTGGCCGGGCCGCGGATCTACGCGGGCGAGGTCACCGACGATTCGTACATCAACGCTGGGGGCCGCCGGTCCGCACAGCCGCAGGATATCGACGAGGCGGTGGCACTTATCTGGCGTGCCTGGGGCGTGGTGCTCGGCGTCGCTCTTCTTATCAGCTTGGCCGTCGGTTGACCTCTCCGCCCATGTCGTCGCCCGGCAGCGGCAGGCTGGCGAGGTGGAACTCGCGCAGCAGGCGCACCATCGGCTTCGCCGCGAAGAAGGCCGAGCCGACGACGAAGAAAGTAGTCGGCGAGAGGTGCAGGGCCTCGTCGTAGAACAGCACCGAGCCCAACAGGAACGAGAACGCGGCGACGAAGTCGAGTCCGGTGTAAATCTTCTCGTAGCGCGACCAGATCTCGGCATGCCGGTAAGTGCGCGTGAAGCGGCGGAAGCGGAAGAGGCCGCGGCCAGTCATGGCTCAGAACTCCACGCCGATCTGCGCCTTGATGCCGGAGCGGAAGGGGTGCTTTACCAGCTCCATCTCGGTGACGAGGTCGGCGATCTCGATCAGCTCGTCCTTGGCGTTGCGGCCCGTCAGCACGACGTGGGTCATCTCCGGCTTCTCGGTCTTCAGGAACGCCACCACCTCATCGATGTCGAGGTAGTCGTAGCGCAGCGCGATGTTGATCTCGTCGAGGAGGACCATGCGGAGATCGCCGGACCGGATCAGCTCCTTCGCCTTCTCCCAGGCGGCCCGTGCCTTCTCGGTGTCGCGGGCGCGGTCCTGGGTCTCCCAGGTGAAGCCGGCGCCCATGGTGTGGAACTGGCAGATGTCGCCGAATCGCTTCTCGATCAGCTCGCGCTCGCCGGTGGCCATGCCGCCCTTGATAAACTGCACCACCGCGCAGGGCAGCCCGTGGGCAATGCAGCGGAAGATCATGCCGAAGGCGGCCGAGGACTTTCCCTTGCCTTTACCGGTGTGGACGATGATCAGGCCCTTCTCCTCGGTCTTGGTGGCCATGATCTTGTCGCGAGCAGCCTTCTTCTTGGCCATCTTGGCCTTGTGGCGGGCGTTCTGGTCGGGGGGCGGCGTGTCGGTCATTGTGGCTCTCCGGCAGGTTTCGGGGCGGTCATGCCCCAGCGTGACCGGCGCATCCAGTAACCGTCGCCATTGAACGAGCGGCTGGATCGGCGGGTCAAGCCGGGCGATGACGGTCGAGCGGGCGGGCTGTAACTCATCCCGCTGCGAGCGCGTCGAGCGCAGCGCGCGCGCTGTTCGAGCGCGGCTGCCAGAGGCCCCGGTCCTCGGCTTCCCGCAGGCGCTGGGCGATTTCGCGGAGGGCGGCGGGATTGGCCTCGGCGATGAAGCCGCGCACCGTCTCGTCCTCGATGACGGCCTCGTGGACGAGGTCGAAGTGGTGGCTCTTCACGGCGCGGGTGGTGGCGGCGAAGGCGAAGAGGTAGTCCACCGTCGCGGCGATCTCGAATGCGCCCTTGTAGCCGTGGCGCATGACGCCGGCGAGCCATTTCGGATTCACGACGCGGGCCCGGACGACGCGGCCAATCTCCTCGTCGAGGGTGCGGATGACGGGGCGCTCGGGGCGCGAGTGGTCGTTGTGGTAAACGGGGCGGGCATGGCCCTGGAGGTGCTCGATCGCCGCGGCGGCGCCGCCCTCGAACTGGTAGTAGTCGTCCGAGTCGAGTAGGTCGTGCTCACGGTTGTCCTGGTTCTGGACGACGGCCTCGGCCTCGCCGAGGCGGGTCTCAAGCAGTGCCCTTTCGCGCGCGCCCTCGGCCTCGCGGCCGTACGCGTAGCCGCCCCATTCGAGATAGGCCTCCGCGAGCTCGGCGCGGTTGTCCCAGAGGCGCTCGTCGATCAGCGCCTGGAGGCCGGCGCCGTAGGCCCCCGGCTTCGCGCCGAAGACGCGGTAGCCGGCGCGCAGGCTGGCTTCGGCCTCCTCGGCACCCTCGGCGATCAGGCGGGCACGGTCGGCTTCGCGACGGGCGGCGAGCGGATTGAGGTCCTCCGGCTCGTCTAGCGCCATGACGGCGCGGGCGGCGGCGTCGAAGAGCTCGATCTGCGCCGGGAAGGCGTCGCGGAAGAAGCCGGAGATGCGGAGCGTCACGTCGACGCGCGGGCGGTCGAGGTGCTCGAGGGGGATGATCTCGAAGCCGGTGACGCGGCGGCTGGCCTGGTCCCAGCGCGGGCGGACGCCCATGAGGGCCAGCGCCTGAGCGATGTCGTCGCCGCCCGTGCGCATGTTCGACGTCCCCCAGGCGGTGACCACGAGGGCGCGCGGCCAGTCGCCCTGGTCCTGCAGGTGGCGCTCGACCAAGAGCGTTGCCGAATGCCAACCAAGGGTCCAGGCGGCCGGCGTTGGCACGGCGCGGCTGTCTACGGAGTAGAAATTGCGGCCCGTGGGCAGGACGTCCGGGCGCCCGCGCGTCGGGGCGCCGGAGGGGCCGGGTGCGACGAAGCGGGCGTCAAGGCCGGCGAGCAGGGCGTCGCGCTCGGCCTCGCCGCATGCACGGACGGCGGGGAGGATCTCGCCATGGATCGCCTCGAGGACCGGCGCGGTGTGGCGGAAGTGCTTGGGCGTCTCGGGCCACTGGATCGCCAGTTGTGCGAGGGCCTCGAGCCGCTCCACGGTGTCGCCGTTGGTTCGCCAGGGTACGGCCACGCCGCCGGCGGCCCAGAGGAACTTGTGGCGCGGGCCATCATAGGGCGCGCCGAGGTTGCAATCGAGCGGATCGAGAAGCTCCGGGTCGATGTCGCAATCGCGCGCCAGCGCCCGGATCAGCGAGGCATTGCCGTCCTTGCCGTCGCCGCGCGCGACACGGGCGAGGGCAATGGCGAGGTCGCGCTCGAGATGGCCGTCAGGGGATTCGCCGAAGACGTGCAGGCCATCGCGGATCTGGCTCTCCTTCAGCTCGCAGAGATAGGTGTCGATCTTCTGGAGCGCGGTCATCTCGTCCATGTCCGGCGTGATGCCGGCGTCGGCGTCGAGGCGGCTGGCGGAAAGCAGCGCGCGGATCTCCTTGCGGAGATGCTCAAGGCGGCGGGGATCGACGCCGGCGGCCTCGTAATACTCGTCGACGAGGGCCTCGAGGTCCTTCAGGGGGCCGTAGGTCTCGGCGCGGGTGAGCGGTGGCGTCAGGTGGTCGAGAATCACCGCCGCGGCGCGGCGCTTCGCCTGAGTCCCTTCGCCGGGGTCGTTTACGATGAAGGGGTAGAGGTGCGGCACGGGACCGAGGGCCACCTCGGGGAAGCATTCCCCGGAGAGGGCGACCGCCTTGCCGGGGAGCCATTCCAGGTTCCCGTGCTTGCCGAAATGGAGAATCGCGTCGGCGCGGAACTCTTGGCGCAGCCAGGCGTAGAAGGCGAGGTAGTTGTGCGGCGGCACGAGGTCGGGGGCGTGGTAGGTCTCCTTCGGGTCGACGTTGTAGCCGCGGGCCGGCTGGATGCCGATGACCACGTTGCCGAAGGTCTGGATGGACAGGGCGAAGCGGCCGCAGTCGATCTCGCCGGGGATGTAGAACGGGTCCGCCTCGGGCGGGCCCCAGCGCTCCTCGACGCGGCGGCGGAGCTCAAAAGGGAGCTCGCCCCAGAAAATCTGGTAATCGGCGAGGGAGAGAGTCTCCCCGCCCTCGCGGCGGGCGCGGTCCGGAAGCCAGTTGGTCGGGCCAGACTGAATGCTGGCCATGAGATCAGCCGCTGAGTCCGGTTCATCATCAAGGTGATAGCCGGAATTCTTGAGTAATCTCAGCATGTCCGCGACGCTCTGTGGCGTGTCGAGGCCTACGCCGTTTGCCAGCCGGCCGTCGCGGTTCGGGTAGTTCGCGAGCACGACGGCGACACGCTTCTTCGCGACCGGGGTTCGCCCGAGACGGGCCCAGGCGGCGGCGAGGCGGGCTGTGAAGGTGACCCGGTCGCCGCGGGCGCGGTAGGCGGCGATCCGGCACTGGGTCGCCTCGTCGTAATAGGCCTCGCCCTTGAAGCTGACGGCGCGGGCAAGGATGCGGCCGTCGACCTCGGGCAGCGCCACGTTCATGGCGATGTCGCGGGCGGAGAGACCGTTCAGGCCGGCCTCCCACGCCTCCTCGGTCCCGCCGGCGAAGACGGCCTGGAGGACGGCGACGCCAGGGCGGTCGAGCGGCGTCGGCGCGTGGGCGCCGGCTTGCGGCGAGGAGACGGCGAAGCTGGTGACATTGATGACGACGGCGGGGGGCGTCTCTGCGAACAGCGTCTCGAGGGTGGCCGCCGAGACGGGGTCCTTGAGCGAGGCGACAAAGACCGGCAACGGGGCTAGCCCCTCGGCGAGGCAGGCCTTGACCAGCCGGTTGACCGGATGGAGCCCGGCGCCCTGGAGGAGGGCGCGATAGAAGACGATCGGGACGACCGGGGCCGCGGCGTCCGGCCGGTTTGCGCGGACGGTTTCGAGATCCGCGATTCCGGCGCCCGGCCAGTAGACGCCAGCGCGCAGCAGGGGGCGCGCCGGGTCCGGGCGCGCATCCTCGCCGCGCGCGAGGGCGCGGGCGAGCCGCAGGAAGTTCGCGGCGTTCTCCGGACCGCCCTCGACGAGATAGGCCCAGAGCGCGTCATAGTCCCCGGCCGGCACGGTCGAGACCCGGCGGAGCGCGGCGTCCTCCTTGTCGTCGCCGGGGAGCGCGGCGAAGGGGATGCCCGCCGCCCCGAGGCGGGCGCTGAACTGCTCGATACCGTAGGGCCAGTAACCCTCGCCGCCGAGGACGCGGGCGATGACGAGGCGCGAGTTCGTCGCGGTCCGGTCGAGGTAGAGGTCGACCGACATCGGGTGGGCGAGATGGAGGAGCGAGGCGAGGCGAAGCTCCGGCGCCTCGTCCGCCAGTGCGGCGCGCGCCTCGGCCAGCGCTGCGAGCTCGGTGTCGGCGGCGGAGACGACGATCACCTCGGCAGGATCCTGGCCGAGGTCGACGGCCTGGGCCTCGTCGCCGACCTCTCCGGGCTGGGCGAGGAGGAGGTGCATCAGAGGGCTCCGCCCGGTCCTCTCACGGGGCCAGCGCGGCGGCGATGGCGGCGCGGTCCAGGCCGGTCTCGCCGATCACCACGAGGCGAGTCTCGCGGGGGTCCGAGTCGAATGGCCGGTCGAAATAGGTCTCGACGCGCGGGCCGACGGCCTGGACGACGAGGCGCATCGGCTTGCCGCGCACGGCGGCGAAGCCCTTGAGGCGGAGGATGTCATGTGCGCGGATCGCCTCGGAGAGGCGCTGGCCGTAGGCGAGGGGATCGTCGATCTCGCCGAGGACCAGGGGAAAGGTCTCGAACTCGTCGTGGTCGTGCTCCTCCCCGGCCTCGCTGTCGTGATGGGGTGCGCGGCGGGTCTCCATGTCCGCCTCCGCCGCCAGGCCGAGCCCCAGCAGAATCTCCGGCGCGAGGCCGCCGGAGTCCGAGCGGATCACCCGGGCGCCGGGGCGAGCCTGGGCGCCCAGGCCACCGTGGAGGCCGTTGAGCGCGGCGCTCTCCATCTGGTCGGTCTTGGCGATCACCACCAAGTCGGCGCAGGCGAGCTGGTCGTCGAAGAGCTCGGCCAGCGGCGTCTCGTGGTCTATGTTGTCGTCGGCGGCCCGCTGGGCGGCGACGGCGGCCTCGTCATGGGCGAAGCGGCCATCGGCCGCGGCGGGTCCGTCGACCACGGTGACGACACCGTCAACCGTGACGCGGGTCCGGATATCCGGCCAGTTGAAGGCGCGCACCAGCGGCTGGGGCAGGGCCAGTCCGGAGGTCTCGATCACGATGTGCTCGGGCGGCTCGGCGCGCGCGAGCAGGCGCTTCATTGTCGGTACGAAGTCGTCAGCGACCGTGCAGCAGATGCAGCCGTTCGACAGTTCGATCACGTCGTCCTCGGCGCAGGCCGCGTCGCCGCAGCCCTTCAGCACCTCGCCGTCAACGCCGATGTCGCCGAACTCGTTGATGACGAGGGCGATTCGGCGGCCGTTGGCGCGGGCCAGCAGATTGCGGATCAGCGTCGTCTTGCCGGCGCCGAGAAAGCCGGTGATGACCGTGGCGGGTATTTTCGCGGGCACGTTGGCCTCCTGTCAGGCGGCGTGGGTCTCGCGCGACCAGAAGTGGCCCGCGAGAGCGCCGAGAGCGGTCCAGCCGAGCGCGCCGACCGCGAGGACGCGGGCGGCGAACAGGGCCGAGAGCTCGGGCGGCACCACGCCCTCGAAGCTGTCCGGGTGGGGCGCGCCGACGAGGTGCGGCGCGGCGATCAGAACGGCGCCGCCGACCTTCGTGGCGGGACCGCCCCAGGCGATCAGCGCGATACCGCCGGCGGTGCCGAGCGCGGTGGCGATCCACCAGACCTGGCGGTCGAAAAGCGCGCCCGCGGCAGCGCCGGGCAGCTCGGGCGAGAGGCCGAGGGCCGGCATGAGCTGCGTCGCGGCGAAGCCGGCGAGACCGAAGAGCAAGCCGGTGCGGAAGTCGATCCGGGCGCGCCCGAACCGCTCGGCCAGCGCGAAGGCGGCGACGAGGACGAGGGCAAACCCGCAGGTCGCGACGACCGTCATCAGGACCGTCAGCAGGTGGCGGGTGAGGTCGCTGGCCCCGGCGGCGTGATCGTGGTTGGCCCCGGCGCCGTGGCTATGGCCCGCTTCCGCCGCCCCGCCGAAATGGGTGACGGCGCCGGTCTCGTAGAGCTCGGCCTCGCCGATCAGCGGCACGAGGAACGCCTGCTGCAGCCCTGCGGCGAACAGCCCGGCGATCAGGCCAGCGAACAGGGCGCTGGCCAGCAACGGTTTCAGCATTTCGGCTCCGATGGCTCAGTGGCAGGGAAA
>JBEPXW010000055.1:0-7886 GCA_041641715.1 Pseudomonadota bacterium | reverse complement strand
CCACTTCTGGTGGTCCTCGACCGGGTCGACCGAGATGCCGATCATCTTGCAGTTCCGCTTGGCGAACTCGTCCTTGAGGCCGGCCATGTAGCCGAGCTCGGTGGTGCAGACCGGCGTGAAGTCCTTCGGGTGACTGAACAGCACCGCCCAGCCGTCGCCGATCCAGTCGTGGAAGCGGATCTTGCCGTCCGTCGTCTCCGCCTCGAAGTCCGGGGCGGTATCGTTGATCCTGAGGCTCATGTCGTCCTCCCTTCTGGTGCGCTTGCCGCTGCGAGCGAATTTATACCCGGGAGGGACGCTTTGACAGGGGTTGACGTATGGAAACTGTGGGAATTGATGTTTTCCGCCCGCCAAACGGTGAACCGTTTGCACCGGTCGCCGCATACAAAGCACCCAGAGATACGAGCAGGAGCGAGAGATGATCCCCGGCCTGACCTATCGCCGCCGCTTCCGCGACCTTTCCGAGCAGGAGGTTTTGGCGCTGGCGATCTCCTCCGAGGAGGACGACGCGCGCATCTACGAGAGCTATGCCGAGCGGCTGCGCCCGGACTTCCCGCAGACAGCGGCGATGTTCGACGACATGGCCGCGGAGGAGCACGAGCATCGCCGCCGCCTGATCGAGACGCACAAGCAGCGATTCGGCGAAACCATCCCGCTCATCCGCCGCGAGCACGTGGCCGGCTTCTACGCGAGGAAGCCCGTCTGGCTGATCGAGAACCTCGGCCTCGAGCGCATCCGCGAGGAGGCCGAGCAGATGGAGCGCCAGGCCCGCGACTTCTACCTCGCCGCCGCGCAACGGGCCGGGGACGCGGACACCCGCAAGCTCCTCGGCGATCTCGCCGCTGCGGAGGTCGGCCATCTCGAGGCCGCCGGGGAGCTCGAGGAGAAGCACCTCGGCGACGAGGCCCGCGAGGGCGAGGACCGCGCCGCCAAGCGCCAGTTCGTCCTCACCTGGGTGCAGCCGGGGCTCGCCGGACTCATGGATGGCTCGGTCTCGACGCTGGCGCCCATCTTCGCCACAGCCTTCGCCACCCACGACCCCTGGACGACCTTCATCGTCGGTCTCGCGGCCTCGGTGGGCGCCGGCATCTCCATGGGCTTCACCGAGGCGGTCTCAGACGACGGCCAGCTCTCGGGCCGCGGCTCCCCCGTGAAACGCGGCCTCTCCTGCGGCGTGATGACGACCATCGGCGGGCTCGGGCACGCGCTTCCCTACCTGATCCCGGACTTCGTCACCGCCACCACCATCGCCATCATCGTCGTCTTCTTTGAGCTCTGGGCCATCGCCTGGATCCAGAACCGCTTCATGGAAACTCCGTTCCTGAGGGCCGCCTTTCAGGTGGTCGTCGGGGGAGCGCTGGTCTTCGCGGCGGGAATTCTCATAGGCGGGGCCTGAGCGGGCCGGCGGCTGCCTCGACGGCCGCATCGAACGCGGCGGGGCGCAACGAGATTGCCGTCTTGCGGGCCTTTCGGTACGCTCCTTGCGCCGAATGGCAGCGTTGTTGGGACGCTGTCGCGCAAGGGAGGCCAAGCGTGTTCAATCTCGAACATTTCGTTGACGATTGTCTTGCGGCGGTGCGCCAGGACCCGACGCATCGCGGAGTCGCGGAGGTGATGGCCAGGGCGATGAGCGATCCTTCGGGGATCACCGCCGCTCTCGGAGAGCCGACAGAGAGCGGGATCGTCCCGATCTACAAGTCGCCCGAGCTGACGATCATCAACCTCGCCTGGAAGCCGTTGATGACCGTGCCGCCGCACAATCACGAGATGTGGGCCGTCATCGGCATCTACGGCGGGCGCGAGGACAACATCTTCTGGCGCCGGATCAAGGACGACCCGGACGGCCACATCGAGGCGGCCGGGGCCAAGGCGCTCGGCACCGGCGATTACGTGCCGCTCGGCAAGGACATCATCCACTCGGTGACGAACCCGATCGACAAGCTCACCGGCGCGATCCACGTCTATGGCGGGGACTTCTTCGAGGTCGAGCGCAGCGAGTGGGACGCCGAGAACCTCATCGAGCGCCCCTACGACATGGACAAGGTGAAGGCGATGTTTAGCGACTAGAGCGGGACCGGGCCTGACGACAGCTGAGGAGTCGCTCTACCCTTCCCACGCAGCGTCGATCCGAAAGACGCCGACGGCGCGCGTCCGGGCGTGCAAACCTGAACACGGGCCCCGACGCAACGCGCTGGATGGGCCGAACGCTACCCGGAGAGTACGCAGCCGCCGGCGCCGCGGATCAGCCAGGCCCGTGCGTCCGGCGTGTCGCACGTCCCGGTTTCGCGCACGCCGGAATCCCTCTATCTTTGCCGCGCCGCTGAAGCCCCGGAAGGAAGCCATGTTCACCACCACCATCGCCGGCAGCCTGCCGAAGCCCGCGTGGCTCGCCGAGCCCGAGAAGCTCTGGGCGCCCTGGCGCCTCGAGGGCGCGGACCTCGAGCAGGGCAAGCGCGACGCCTCGCTCGTGTGGATCAAGCACCAGGAGGACGCGCATATCGACACCGTGACGAACGGCGAGCAATTCCGCGTCCATTTCGTCCACGGCTTCCTGCAGCACATCGACGGCATCGACTGGGAGAAGAAGACCAAGATGGGCATCCGCGACAACCGCTACGTCGTGGACGTGCCGACCGTGACCAGGGCCGTCTCGCGCCCGGCGCCCGTGCACTCGGACGAGGTCGCCTTCACCCGCGCCCATACGGCCCGCGGACTCAAGTTCACCCTGCCGGGCCCGATGACCATCTGCGACACCATCGCCGACGCCCATTACGGCCGCCGCGCCGACATGGCGATGGCCTTCGCCGAGATCCTGAACGACGAGGCCCGCGAGCTGGAGGCGCTCGGCGTCGACGTCATCCAGTTCGACGAGCCCGCCTTCAACGCCTTCATGGACGACGTCAACGAGTGGGGCGTCGCGGCGCTGGAGCGGGCGGCGCAGGGCCTCGCGTGCAAGACCGCGGTGCACATCTGCTACGGCTACGGCATCCAAGAGAACATCGACTGGAAGAAGTCGCTCGGCGACGAGTGGCGCCAGTACGAGCGCATCTTCCCCGCGATCAACGCCAGCCGCATCGGCCAGGTCTCGCTCGAGTGCGCCAACTCGAAGGTGCCGCTCTCGGTGCTCGACATGCTGCCGGAAAAGGAGGTGATGGTCGGCGTCATCGACGTCGCCACCAACGAGATCGAGACGCCCGAAAAGGTGCTTTCGGTCATCGACGCCGCGCTCGCGCACGTCGACCGCGACCGGCTCTTGCCCTGCACGAACTGCGGCATGGCGCCGCTCGCGCGCCGGGTCGCCGAGGGCAAGCTGAAGGCACTCGGCGCCGGCGCCGAGCTGGCGCGGAGGAAGCACGGCTAGTGGTCCGACTCCGACGCTTGCCGCCCGGAACGCGCCCGGCGTGATGACCGCTTAGCGGATAAAGCCGTCATCCGACCAAATCGCTCAGATGACGGATCGTAACTTCATGCTGACGTTCACGGGAACCTCTGGTAGTGTCCGTGATGGCTGCATGAGCCTTGGACCGTCATGCCCGAGTTTCTGGTCAAAGGTCATCCGGTCTCATTTGCGCGATCCGGGAGCGGTGAACCCGTTGTGCTGCTGCATTCCGCCGGAAGCAGCGCGCGACAGTGGAAGACCCTCGCATCCGCGCTCGAGAATCGCTGCCTCTGCTACATGCCGGATTTTCCGGGCCATGGAGCGTCGCCGTTGTGGCCCGACGAGATCGGATCAACGCTGAGCGATCATGCGGCTATTGTCGACGCACTGGCCGATCGCATCGGTGGCCGGTTTCATCTGATCGGCCATTCACACGGCGGCGCTGTCGCGATCACCTACGCGGCAAGACGGGCCGGGACACTCCGTTCGATGACTCTCGTCGAACCGACCCTGATGCACCTCCTCCGCCTCTGCTCGCGATCGAAGGCCTGGCGCGAGGCGGAAGAGCTCGGAAACAAGCACATCGAGGCCGTCGCGGAAGGCAGGTCGGCGGAGATTGCAGACGACTTCATGCCCTATTGGGTTGGCCACGCGGCATGGCAGGGCATGCCGGAGGACCGTCGGACCGCAATTGTCGCGACAATGCCGGCCGTTGCGCAATTCTGGCGCGCAGTGTTTGCCGAAATGACGCCGGCCGAAGCTTACGTGAAGATCCGCGTTCCCACTCTGTTGATACGCGGCAGTCAAACCCGGACCACGACATACACGATCATCGAGGTCCTGAGCGATCTATTGCCGCTTTCACGCATCGAGGAGGTCGAGGGCGCGGGCCACATGGCGCCCCTGACACACGCCCCTCAGTTCAACGGGGCGGTAGTTACTCACATTCTGCAGTGGGGCTCGACCGAATAGGCCGTGTCCGTCGCTGGCACGAATCTGCCGTCTGCCCGTGCCGACCGGATGACCGCTTCGGGCCCTGTTCCGCCCCTCGCCGCTTCACGGTTTGAGCGGACTCATCCGTCTCGGTCGATCCACTAGGGCCGCCCGCGCGGGGCGCCCTTTTCCCGGCCGCCCTTCGCGCCATATTGCGCCCCACCTGATACGCCGGGGAGAGAGAGCCATGGCCCGCGCCTTCGCCGAGATCGTCTTCACCCCCGCCGTGCGCGCGGTGCAGGAGCGCCAGAGGTCGGCCGCCAGATACGACGCGGCCCTCGCGCCGGAGGCCGACCGCGCCGACCGCCTCGGCCCCGACGAGGCCGCCTTCATCGCCGCCCGCGACGGCTTCTACCAGGCGACCGTCTCCGAGACCGGCTGGCCCTATGTTCAGTTCCGTGGCGGCCCGCCGGGCTTTCTCCGGGTGCTCGACGAGACGACCCTCGGCTACGCCGAATTCCGCGGCAACCGGCAGTATTTGAGCGCCGGCAACCTCGCCGCGGACGACCGCGTCTCGCTGATCCTCGTGGACTACCCTAACCGGGCCCGGCTCAAGCTGCTCGGCCACGCCCGCGCGGTCGATGCGGCCGACGACCCGGCGCTGGTCGAGCGCCTGCACGTGCCCGGCTACCGCGCCCGGCCCGAGCGCGCCGTGCTGATCACGGTCGCCGGGTTCGACTGGAACTGCCCGCAGCACATCCCGCAGCGCTTCACGCTGGATGAGTTCCGGAAGCATCTCGCCCCCGTGACCGCCGAGCTCGACCGCCTGCGCGCCGAGAACGCGGAGCTCCGGGCGTGGCTCGAGGGCAATCGGTAAGTCGTGGCCGAAGCGGACCGGGACGCGCCCCGAGCGCCCGGACCCTCTGGACCCGTCCCCGCCCATCGTCCAAACTCGCGCCGTTGACACCGGGGCGCGCGAGAAGCCCCGCACCGGCAGGGGAGGAATGCGGATGACACCGAGACTCGTGCCGACCGCCCTGGCGGTCGCGCTAGCCCTGGCGGCGGCCCCGGCCCTCGCCGAGCCGATCAAGGTCGGTTTCAACGTGCCCTTGACCGGTTTCGCCGCCGCAGACGGCAACTCGGCAAGGGTCGGCGCGGAGCTTGCCGTCTAGCAGGTCAACGCCGACGGCGGGATCGACGGCGACCCGATCGAGCTGGTCGTCTACGACGACCAGGCGAGCCCGAAGGAGGCGGCGCCGCTGGCCGTCAAGATGATCACTCAGGACGAGGTGGTCGCCGGCATATCCGGCAGCTACTCGGGCTCGACCCGGGCGGCCGCTACCATCTTCCAGGAGAACCAGACGCCTTACATCTCGGCCTACGCCGTCCACCCGGAGATCACGCGCGCCGGGCCTTACGTCTTCCGCACCTCCTTCATGGGTGAGGTGCAGGGTCGCGCCGGGGCGAACCTGATCGGCGACCTGATGGACCTTGGCCGCGTCGTGATGATCACGCTCAACAACGACTTCGGCCAGTCGCTCGCCGCCGGTTTCCGCGACAAGGCCGGCGACTTCGGCATCGAGATCGTCAACGAGTACGCGTACTCGATCAAGGACCGCGAGTTCGGCGCCATCGTCTCGAAGGTGAAGGCGGACGAGCCGGAGGCGATCTACGCGTCGGGCTACTTCTTCACCGCCGGGCCTCTCGTGCGCCAGCTCCGCGGCGCCGGCGTCACCGCGCCGATCATCGGCCAGGAGGGCTACGACTCGGAGAAGTTCATCGAGATCGCGGGGCCGGACGCCGAGGGCGTTATCATCACCACCTCGCTCGACCGCGACTCCGAGAGCCCGATCACCCGGGCCTTCCTCGAGGGGTTCGAGGAGAAAGCAGGGTACAGGGCGGACATGGTGGGCGCCTCGACCCACACGGCGGTCCTGGTGCTGGCCGAGGCGCTGAAGGAGGCCGGGCCGGGCGACAAGGCCGCGCTTCGCGACGCCATCGCGAACACGACCGTCGAGGCCTCCACGGGCACCATTTCCTTCAACGATCTCGGCGAGGTGAAGAAGGACGTGCAGGTGCAGATCGTCCGGGGCGGCGAGTGGCACCGCTATGCGGTCATCAAGGATGACGAGCTGCTCGCCCCGCCCTCCGAGTGACCCCCTGCCGGCCCCCGCGGGGGCCGGCCGTTCCCGATGCTGTATGTCGAGCTCACCGTTCAGGGCCTCGTCCAGGGCGCGATCTACGCCCTGATCGCGCTCGGGCTGACGCTGGTCTACGGCCTCCTGCGCGTCCTCCACGTCGCGCACGCCGCGCTCTTCACGCTCGGCGGCTATATCGGCGTGATCGTGACCAACGCGACCGGCTCCTTCGCGCTGGCGCTCGTCGCGGCGATCATCGGGGTGGGTCTCGTCGGCGTCGCGGTCTATCGGCTCGCCTACAGGCCCCTGCTGGATCGTCCGCCGCTGGTGGCGCTGATCGCCTCCATTGGCCTCTACATCGCCGCCGAGGAGATCTATCGCCTCGTCTTTGGCGCCTACGGCCTTTCCTTCGCCGACCCGCCGCTCCAGGCCCAGGTCGAGGTGCTCCCCGACCTTTTCCTCTCCGAGGCGCGGATCATGATCGTCGTCCTCGCCGTCGTTGCAATCGGCGTGCTCGGCTGGCTCTCGGCCGCAACCCGAACCGGCGTTGCCTGGCGCGCCACCGTCTCGGACCCGGACATTGCGCGCAGCTTCGGCATCGACATCGAGCGAGTGCGCTGGCTGAACTTCTTCATCGGCTCGGCGCTGGCCGCCCTCGCCGGCGCCATGGTCGCCCTCCTCAACAACCTGGTCGAGCCCACCATGGGCGCGGTGCCGGCCTACAAGGGCCTCGCCATCATCGTGCTCGGCGGGCTCGGCTCGGTCCGCGGCACGCTCGTCGCCTCGCTGGCGCTCGGCGTCATCGAGAGCTTCGGCACGATCTATCTCGGCCACCTGCTCGACCGCGACGCCATCGCCTTCGCCTTCCTGATCCTCGTGCTCATGCTGCGCCCGCGCGGCCTGATGGGGAGGGCGGCCTGATGGCCTACGAGATCGCGCTGCTCACCACCATGGCGATCGCGGTGCTCTTCGCGCTGTCGCTCAACGTCATCACCGGCTTCTGCGGCCAGGTCAGCCTCGGCCACGCCGCCTTCTACGGCATCGGCGCCTACTCCGCGGCGATCCTGACGAAGGCGGGCGTGCCGCTCGCCGCCGCGCTCGTCCCCGCCGCCGCCATGGCGGGCGCGGTCGGCCTGATCGTCGGCCTCGCCGCGCTCCGCGTGCGCCACGACTTCCTCGCCATCACCACCATGGGCGTCACCTTCCTCTTCGTCGGCGTGGTGCGGAAGCAGGAGGCATTGGGCGGCGAGATCGGCATCTCCGGCATCCCGCAGGTCGCCTTCGGCCGCGAGGGGCTGCTCGCCCTCGCGCTCCTCTGCCTCGCCCTCTTCGTCGCGCTCACGCTGCACATCCGCCGCTCCTGGATGGGCTTCGCCTTCGACTCGGTGGCCGACGACGAGGACACGGCGCGCCTCCTCGGCATCCCCGTGCGCCGC
>JBEPXW010000054.1:0-8048 GCA_041641715.1 Pseudomonadota bacterium | reverse complement strand
CATGAGAAATATAATTAAAACAGCACCTTAACCCCATTCGCACGCGTGCGAAGGTGTGCGAGCGAAGCCGATTCGGCCCGCGACGGCGCTTCGGCGCCGCCCTGCGGGCATCCGCCACGCCCGGCCTGCGCGAAACATCTTCCATTCCGCACCGCAACGTGAGATAGGGAGCCGCCAACACGTTAGCTCCGGAGACTGACGAATGGAGATTCGTGAGGCGCTCACCTTCGACGATGTCCTGCTCGTGCCCGCCGAGTCCGAGATCGTGCCCGCGGAGGCCGACCTCGGCACGCGCATCACGCGCGAGATTGACCTGAACATCCCGCTCCTCTCCTCGGCGATGGACACCGTCACCGAGGTCAACATGGCCATCGCCATGGCCCAGGCGGGCGGCATGGGCGTGATCCACCGCAACCTCACCGTCGAGGAGCAGGCCGAGCAGGTGCGCCAGGTCAAGCGCTTCGAGTCGGCGATCGTCTACAACCCCGTTACGCTCCGCCCCGATCAGACGCTCGGCGACGCGCTGGCCCTCCAGCGCCAGTTCGCCGTCACCGGTTTCCCGATCGTCGATGCTGCGGGCCGGCCCGTCGGCATCCTTACCAACCGCGACATGCGCTTCGCCGAGGATCCGGCGACGCCGGTCTCGGCGCTTATGACCCGCTCCAACCTCGCCACCGTCCGCGAGCCGGTAGACCTCGACGCCGCGAAGCGGACCCTGCACGAGCGTCGTATCGAGAAGCTCCTGGTCGTCAACGAGGCCGGCGAGTGCACCGGGCTCCTGACCGTCAAGGACATCCAGAAGGCGGTGCTGAACCCGAACGCCTGCAAGGATCGGCTGGGCCGCCTGCGCGTGGCCGCCGCCTCGAGCGTCGGCGACGCGGGCCACGAGCGCAGCGAGGCCCTGATCGACGCGGGCGTCGACCTCGTCGTGATTGACACCGCCCACGGCCACTCGCGTGCCGTCGGCCAGGCCGTCGAGCGGATCAAGACGCTCTCGAACTCGGTCCAGGTGGTCGCGGGCAACGTCGCCACCGCCGAGGCGACCCGCGCCCTGATCGACGCCGGCGCCGACGCGGTGAAGGTCGGCATCGGGCCGGGCTCGATCTGCACGACGCGCGTCGTCGCGGGCGTCGGCGTGCCCCAGCTCACCGCGATCATGGATTGCAATGAGGAGGCCGCCCGCAGCGGCACCCCGGTCATCGCCGACGGCGGCATCAAGTTTTCGGGCGACCTCGCCAAGGCCGTCGCCGCCGGGGCCAGCTGCGCCATGATCGGCTCGATGCTCGCGGGGACCGACGAGGCGCCGGGCGAGGTCTATCTCTACCAGGGCCGCTCCTACAAGACGTACCGCGGCATGGGTTCCGTCGGCGCGATGGCGCGCGGCTCGGCCGACCGCTACTTCCAGCAGGAAGTGTCCGAAACCCACAAGCTCGTGCCCGAGGGCATCGAGGGCCAGGTGCCCTACAAGGGCCCCGCGTCGGTCGTCGTCCACCAGCTTCTCGGCGGTCTGCGCGCGGCGATGGGCTACACCGGCAGCCGATCCGTCGACGAGATGCGAGGGAACTGCCGTTTCGTCAGGATCTCCGGCGCCGGGCTCAAGGAAAGCCACGTCCACAATGTGCAGATCACCCGCGAGAGCCCGAACTACCGGGTCGGATAACCCGTCGGGACCCTCTGGCCGGTGACTCCGGCGGCGCGCATCCAGGCGGCGATCGACATCGTCGATCGCTGGCGTTCCGGCGCGGATCTGCTCGAGCGTGTCCTGGCGTCCTGGGGCCGGGAGAACCGGTATGCCGGCTCGGGCGACAGGCGCGCGATCGCTGATCTTGTGTACGACGCCGCCCGCCGCTTGCGGTCCGCTGCCTGGGTCGCCGGGGCGGGCGAGGATGCCACGGGACGCGAGATTCTCCTCGGGAGTCTCATGCTCGACGGTCTCGACCGGACGGCCATCGCGGCGTGTTTTGCCGGCGAGGGCTATGGACCGCCCGCGCTTGCCGAGGCGGAGGCGGCGCGGCTCGGGCAGCCGCCGGAGGCCGCGCCGAGGCCTGTGCGGCTCGACTTTCCGGACTGGCTTTCTGCGCACCTCGAGCAGATCCCGGACCCGGTGCTGTCGGCCATGCGCGAGCGCGCGCCGCTGTTCCTGCGGGTGAATCTGCTCAAGACGGATCCCGCGTCGGCCGTCGTCGCCCTGGCAGAGGACGGGATCACCGGCGAGCCGGGCCCTCTCTCCCCGACATGCCTGCGCGTGACCGGCGGCGGCAGGCACGTCACGCGGAGCCGCGCCTTCGCCGAGGGGCTGGTCGAGGTGCAGGATGCGGCGAGCCAGGCCGTCGCCGACTACGCGCGCGCGGCGCCGGGCGAGACGGTTCTCGACTACTGCGCCGGGGCCGGGGGCAAGACCCTGGCGCTGGCGGCGCACATGCAGGGACGCGGGCAGCTCCACGCCCACGACATCGGGTCCGGGCGGCTGGAGAAGCTCCCCGAGCGGGCGCGCCGGGCCGGCGCCGAGGTCGCCCTCCACGGGCCCGGCGAGACGCAGGGTCTCGCGGCAAGCTGCGACCTGGTCTTCGTCGATGCCCCATGCTCCGGCTCCGGCACCTGGCGGCGCAACCCGGACTCGAAGTGGCGCCTGACGCCGGAAATGCTGTCCGCGCAGCTCGACCGCCAGGACGCGATCCTCGCGCGGGCGGCCGAGGCGCTCCGTCCCGGGGGCCGGCTGATCTACGCGACCTGTTCGTTGTTGGAGGCGGAGAACGACGATCGGGCGAAGGCGTTTCTGTCCGGGCACCCGGACTTCCGTGCGGGGCGATCGGCCGTGCGACTCACGAACCTCGACGCTGGCGACGGTTTCTTTGCCTGCGAGTTCGTGAGGAGGTCGCGTTGACCCGGCGCACGCCATCACTTTCATGTTTGATTAACCATCAAGGGGTCTTCTTTCCGGGACTCCCGCCGGGAATTGGGGTCGGGCAATGACATTCCTTCTCGAGCAGTGGCTTCGCCGCCGCATTGGGTGGGCCCTCGTCCTACCTCTCGCGGCGGGCCCGGACTCGGCCTTTGCGCAGTCGGGTCGGTCGGCTTTGCCGCTCGAGTCCACCGGGGCGATGATTGCCATCGCCTTCGCCGTTCTGGCCGCGGCTGTCCTTCTCGGGTTCGTCGTCGGCCGGGCGGCGACGCGTCGGGCCCGTATCCGCGCCATATGTCGACGTCTCGATCGGTTCGAGCTTCCGGCGGCGCTGACGCGCTACAACGGGGTGTTCCTGCACGCCAACCCGGCGATGCGCGCGATCCTCGGCGAGACGAGAGGCCGTATCGACAGGGCGCTCGCCCGCACGTTCGCGGTGGACGCTGCGCTGGTTTATCGCCTGGCGCTCGAAGCGCGGGAATCCGGTTTCGGCCTTGAGCAGGTCCGGACGCTGTCGGATCGGCGGGAGGAGGTTCTGTCCGCGCGGTTCGTCGATCCGGATTTCCTCGTCTGGACCCTTCTGCCGAGCGACAGGGCGCGGGGCCTTTTGCACGGCAAGGAATCGGAGGTGGCGGAGTCTGTGCCCTTCGCCCATCTGCGAATCCACGGCGACGGCACGACAACGGCTAACCCGGCCTACCAAGAACGCTATGGAGAGCCTGTCGACCTCCCCGCGGCACTGTTCTCGGAGGAAGCACTCCCCGCGGGAGGCGCGATTCTGCTGCAACGGCGGGGTGGCGGCGCGGAACTGTGTCGCGTGTGGGGGTTTTCGACGGGCGCCGCCGAGCCGGCGGGCAGGGACGTCTTTATCTTTCCCGTGGACCGCGAAGACGACGCTCCGAGCGCACCGGCGGCGCTGGAAGCCATTCCCGTGGCCCTGATGCAGCTGGATCAGCAAGGCCGCCTGCTCTGGTTCAACGCCCAGGCGCGAGAGCTGATCGGAACGGCGCTTCGGCCAGACACGCCGCTGGCCGAGCTCGTGGAACCTCTGGGCCGGCCGGTCGACGCGCTGATTGCGGACACCGCCACCGGCTCGACCAGCCGTCGCGAGATGTTCCGCCTTCGGGGCGCCGAGCTAGAGACGTTCGTCGACGTCTCCCTCACGCCGGTCGAGCTGGAAGGCGTGCCGAGCCTGCTGGCGGTGCTGAGCGACGCGAACGAACTGCGCCAGCTCGAGGACAGGTTCGCCCAGTCGCAGAAGATGGAGGCCGTCGGCAAGCTCGCCGGCGGGGTCGCGCACGATTTCAACAATGTGCTGACCGCGATCAGCGGCCATTCGGATCTGCTGCTGCTGGGCAAGGACGCGCTCCATCCCGACCACTCGGACCTGACTCAGATCCGTCAGAACGCCCACCGTGCGGCTGCGTTGGTCCGGCAGCTCCTGGCCTTCTCGCGCAAGCAGACGCTGAAGCCCGAGCTGCTCTCGGTCCAGGACATCGTCTCGGATACCCAGTACCTGCTCGGCCGGCTGATCGGCGAAAAGGTCGCGCTGACCGTCGATCACGGGCCCGACCTCGGGATGGTCCGCGCCGATCACCAGCAGCTCGAGCAGGCCCTGCTGAACCTCGTGGTCAACGCGCGGGACGCCATGCCCGAAGGCGGCAGCGTCACCATCGCCACCCGGAACGTGACGATTGACGAGCGAACGCTGGAGCAGAACGTCGAGGTCCCTGCCGGCTCCTATGTCGAGATCGACGTCTCCGACACCGGCTCCGGCATCCCGCCCCACGTGCTCGACAGGCTCTTCGAGCCGTTCTTCACCACCAAGGCGCGGGGTGAGGGCACGGGTCTCGGCCTGTCGACCGTCTACGGCATCGTGAAGCAATCCGGCGGCTTTATCTTCGCCGAGAACCGGCCGGAAGGCGGCGCCTGTTTCCGGTTGCTCCTGCCGCGCGCGGTGCCCGGAGCGGAGGAGGCCGCGCCACGTGCCGAACGGGACTCGGGCGATCGGCGCGACCTGACGGGCAAGGGGGCGGTTCTCCTGGTGGAAGACGAGGACCCGGTTCGTTCCTTCGCGTCGCGCGCGCTCAGGTTGAGGGGCTATGAGGTGATCGAGGCGGCCTCCGCCGAGGAGGCGATGGACCTGCTCTCCGACCCGGAGCGCCGTGTTGACGTGCTCGTCTCCGACGTCGTCATGCCCGGCATGGACGGCCCGAGCTTTGCGATCGAGGCGCGCAGGATGCGGCCCGGGCTGCGGGTGGTCTTCGTGTCCGGCTACGCGGAGGACTCCTTCCGCCGACATGCGTTTGACGACGAGTTTCTCTTCCTGCCGAAGCCATTCTCGCTCGCGGACCTGACGGCGAAGGTCAAGGAGGCGCTCTCCGAGTCGAGCTGACGCGCGCCGGACTTAACGCTTTCTCAACCATGGCAATGTCTGGTGGCGGCAGGAGAAGGTAAATTCGTTCTTTATTTGTTCCTGCCTTTATGCGAACATCGGCGGAACGTTGCTGAAATTGCGACTCCTCTGGCGATGTGAAATAAGGGGCTCGGAGCAATGAACGAAAACCTGTTGAGGCTGGACGAAAGGCGGGACATGGACAAGGCGAAGGCTCTCGAATCGGCCCTTGCACAGATCGAGCGGAACTTCGGCAAGGGCTCGATCATGAAGCTCGGCCAGCGCGATGCCGTGATGGACGTCGCGGCGGTGTCGACGGGCTCGCTCGGCCTCGACATCGCGCTCGGGATCGGCGGCCTGCCGAAGGGCCGCGTGATCGAGATCTACGGGCCCGAGAGCTCGGGCAAGACCACGCTCGCACTCCACGTGTTGGCCGAGGAGCAGAAGCAGGGCGGCGTCTGCGCCTTCGTCGACGCGGAGCACGCGCTCGACCCGAGCTATGCCCGCCGCCTCGGCGTCGACGTGGACGAGCTGCTGATCTCGCAGCCCGACGCGGGCGAGCAGGCGCTCGAGATCACCGACACGCTGGTCCGCTCGGGTGCCGTCTCCATCGTCGTGGTTGATTCGGTCGCGGCGCTCACGCCCAAGGCCGAGCTCGAGGGCGACATGGGCGAGGCCCAGGTCGGCCTCCAGGCCCGGCTCATGAGCCAGGCCATGCGCAAGCTGACCGGCTCGATCAGCCGCTCCAAGTGCATGGTGATCTTCATCAACCAGATCCGGATGAAGATCGGTGTCATGTTCGGCAGCCCCGAGACCACCACTGGCGGCAACGCGCTGAAGTTCTACTCCAGCGTCCGTCTCGACATCCGCCGGATCGGCTCGATCAAGGACCGCGACGAGGTGGTCGGCAACACCACCCGGGTCAAGGTGGTGAAGAACAAGGTCGCGCCGCCGTTCCGCCAGGTCGAGTTCGACATCATGTACGGCGAGGGCATCTCCAAGGTGGGCGAGCTGATCGATCTCGGCGTCAAGGCCGGCGTGGTCGAGAAGTCCGGCGCCTGGTTCTCCTACAACGACCAGCGCATCGGGCAGGGCCGCGAGAACGCCAAGACGTTCCTGAAGGAGAACCGCGACATCGCGCTCGAAATCGAGGACAAGATCCGCGCCGCCCACGGGCTGGATTTCACCACGGATGCGGACCCCGATCAGTCCGACGAGGTAATCGAGGCCTGAAGCCGGGCCGGCGTTCGGGCAGGCGGTCGGCTCCAAGTCCCCGCGCTCCGGTTGCGGAGCGCGGGAGCGCTGCTCCCCTCGTCGGGTCGAGCGCTACGCGAACCCATTCGGGTCGCGCTGCTTGCTGTTCTTGTGCAAGCGGGAGCTTTGTTTTGAAATGAAGTGATATCAATGGGTTAGCGCCATGTGCAATGTGCACAGGGGTTCGCGGTCTTGGCCTGGGCCGATGTGAGGTCCCAGATACGCGAGTGCCGGGCTGTCTTCGAAGCGGCTCCGGCCGGCACCGGCGACGTCCGCGGCGCGGCTCAGGTAGACACCCGCCCGGACGCAAGCTAAGAGAGCGCCGATGAAACGCTTTTTCGGTGCGGAGCTTCCATGGCGTCCCTGAACGAGATCCGGACGGCTTTCCTGGACTATTTTGCCAAGCACGACCACGAGATCGTGCCGTCGTCGCCGCTCGTCCCGCGCAACGACCCGACGCTCCTGTTCACGAACGCCGGCATGGTCCAGTTCAAGAACGTCTTCACCGGCCACGAGCATCGCGACTACGCCCGCGCCGTCACCTCGCAGAAGTGCCTCCGCGCCGGCGGCAAGCACAACGACCTCGACAATGTCGGCTACACGGCGCGCCACCACACGTTCTTCGAGATGCTCGGCAACTTCTCGTTCGGCGACTATTTCAAGGAGCTCGCCATCCCGCTCGCCTGGGATCTGGTCACCAAGGAGTTTGGGCTGGAGAAGGACCGCCTGCTGGTCACCGTCTACGAGGACGACGACGAGGCGGCTTCGATCTGGAAGAAGCACACGGGCCTGCCGGACGAGCGCATCATTCGCATCGCCGGCTCGGACAACTTCTGGTCCATGGGCCCGACCGGCCCCTGCGGTCCGTGCTCGGAGATCTTCTACGACCACGGCCCCGAGGTCCCCGGCGGCCCGCCCGGAAGCCCGGACGAGGACGGCGACCGGTTCGTCGAGATCTGGAACCTCGTCTTCATGCAGTTCGAGGATTTCGAGGACGGCCGCCGCGAAACCCTGCCGCGCCCCTCGATCGACACGGGGATGGGCCTCGAGCGGATCGGCGCGGTCCTGCAGGGCAAGCACGACAACTACGACACCGACCTGATGCGCGCTTTGATCGAGGCGAGCGCGCACCTTTCCGACAGTGACCCGGACGGGCCCCACAAGGTCCATCACCGCGTGATCGCGGATCACCTGCGGGCCAGCGCTTTCCTGATCGCGGATGGCGTGCTGCCCTCGAACGAGGGTCGCGGCTACGTGCTTCGGCGGATCATGCGGCGCGCCATGCGCCACGCCCATCTCGTCGGCGTCGACCGGCCGCTCATGCATCGGCTGGTGGGGCCGCTGATCCAGCAGATGGGCCATGCGTTCCCGGAGCTGAACCGCGCCCGGGTCCTCGTCACGGAGACGCTGGAGATCGAGGAGAAACGGTTCCGCGACACGCTCGAGCGCGGCCTGCGGCTGCTCTCGGACGAGCTCGAGAAGCTGCCGCAAGACGCG
>JBEPXW010000053.1:0-8084 GCA_041641715.1 Pseudomonadota bacterium | reverse complement strand
GCCCTTGCGCTCGCGCCGGCAACGCGCTTCGCCCGGAGTGATGCTGGAGACCATGGCACGGCGCGGCCGGCCGATGAGGAAAGTGGGACGGAAAGACAATGCTTGAGATCAAGAACCTGCACGTGAAGCTCGAGGACGAGGACAAGGAGATCCTGAAGGGCCTCGATCTGACCGTCGACCCCGGCAAGGTGCACGCCATCATGGGGCCGAACGGCTCGGGCAAGTCGACGCTGGCCTACATCATGGCCGGGCGCGAGGGCTACGAGGTGACCGAGGGCTCGATCACCTATGACGGCGAGGACGTGCTCGCCATGGAGCCCGAGGAGCGCGCCGCCCACGGCCTCTTCCTCGCCTTCCAGTACCCGGTCGAGATCCCCGGCGTCGGCAACATGACCTTCATGCGCACGGCGCTGAACTCCCAGCGCAGGGCGCGCGGCGAGGAGGAGATCTCGTCCCCCGACTTCCTCAAGCTCCTGCGCGCGAAGGCCAAGGACCTGCAGATCTCGCAGGAGATGCTGAAGCGCTCGATCAATGTGGGCTTCTCCGGCGGCGAGAAGAAACGCAACGAGATCCTGCAGATGGCCGTGCTCGAGCCGCGCGTCTGCGTGCTGGACGAGACCGACTCCGGCCTCGACATCGACGCCATGAAGCTGGTGGCCGAGGGCGTTAACGCGCTCCGCTCGGCGGACCGCTCGTTCCTCGTCATCACCCACTACCAGCGGCTCCTGAACCACATCACGCCGGACGTGGTCCACGTCATGTGGGACGGCCGCATCGTCGAGACCGGCGGCCCCGAGCTCGCGCATCGCGTCGAGGAGCAGGGCTACGCCCACCTCCAGACCTCCGCCGCGTAAGGGAGGCGAGGCATGGCAACGACCAAGGCGCAGATCGAGAAGGCCCGCGAGACCAAGCGCACGGGCGCCGAGCAGCTGCTCTCCGCGCTGCCGCTCCCGGACGGCGAGCCCGGCTGGGTGCGCGCCGCCCGCGCCGCCGCGCGTGGCCGCTTCCTCGAGGTCGGCGCGCCGGTCAAGCGCGACGAGTATTGGAAGTACACCGACCCGACCCGGCTCACCGCGCCGCTCGCGCCCCTCGAGGAGACGGACGCCGCGCCCGAGTTCCGGAGCCAGTTCGGCGCGCTCAACCCCCGCCGCGCCCGCTTCGTCAACGGCCGCTTCCGGCCCGACCTCTCGGACGACCTCGCCCTCGACGGCCTCGCGGCCGCGCCGCTGGCCGAGGTGCTCGGCCAGGACATCTCGTTCGCGCGCGACCTCTACGGCAAGCTCGAGGAGGCCGGCAGCGAGAAGGTCGCCCGCCCGCTCGCCGCGCTCAACACCTGCTCGGCGACCGAGGGGCTCGCGCTCCACGTCACCGGGGAGGTCAAGGAGGCCGTCCACATCCGCCACGACCAGATCGGCGAGGGCGCGGCGCTCCTCCACCACCTGATCCGGGTGGAACCGGGCGCCTCGCTCCTCCTCGTCCAGTCGGGCGTGCCGACGAACGAGGTGATCGAGGTCGACGTCGCCGACGGCGGCAGCTTCCAGCACGTCCGCGTCCAGCAGGGCGAGCGCGCGCCCGCGGCCGGGCATCTCTTTGTCCGCCTCGGCGCCGAGTCGCGCTTCAAGACCTTCACACTCACCTCGGACGGCGAGCTCACCCGCAACGAGATCGTCATGGAGTTCGCCGGCGAGAACGCCGTCGGCCACATCGCCGGCGCGGTGCTCGCCAAGGATACCAGCCACGTCGACAACACGGTCTTCGTCACGCACGGCGCGCCCAATTGCGAGAGCCGGCAGGTGTTCAAGAACGTGCTCGACGGCAAGGCGCAAGGCGTCTTCCAGGGCAAGATCTACGTGCTGCGCCCGGCGCAACAGACCGATGGCTACCAGATCTCTCAGTCTGTCCTCCTCAACGAGGGCGCCGAGTTCCGCGCCAAGCCGGAGCTCGAGATCTGGGCCGACGACGTGAAGTGCAGCCACGGCTCGACCACGGGCCGCCTCGACGAGGACGCGATGTTCTACCTCCGCGCCCGTGGCGTGACCCACTCGGAGGCCGAGGCCCTGCTGGTCGCCGCCTTCGCCGAGGAGGCGCTCCTCGAGATCGAGGACGAGACGCTGGCCGAGGCCATGCGCGAGCACGTCGCCCGCTGGATGGCCGAGCGCGGCACGGGCTGAGACGGGAGGCGCATGGGCCGTGGAGCAGGCGCTGAGAGAGGGAGGCCTGATCTGGCGGGTGCTCGCCGCCTGGGCCGACCTGCGCGGCTCGATGCGCGCCGAGTTGGACCGCGACCCGGCGGAGGGGCGGCTTCTCTACTACGTCGTCCTCTCCGGCCTCGTCTGGTTCCTCGGCCGCGCCGCGCTCCTGGCCTGGGGCCCGGTTGCGCCGACGCTCTCCCCGGACCTGTTCCGGGCGCGGATTGCGGCGGAGCTGGTCTCGGCGGTGTTCTTCCGCACGCTGGCCTTCTACGCGCTCGCCGCACTGGCCGGGGCGGTGGCGCGGGCCGCGGGCGGCACGGGCGGCTGGCGCGAGAGCCGGGCGGCGCTCTTCTGGGCGGCGCTGGTCTCCGCGCCGGTGATCCTGGCGGCGCACCTGCTCTCGATCCTGCTCACCGGCGTGCCGGGGCAGGCGGGGGCGGTCGCGGGGATGCTCGGCGCGCTCGCCTTCGGCTGGGCGACGGCGGCCTGCCTCGCCGAGGCGCACGGGTTCCGGAGCACGCTCCGCGTCCTCGGCGTCATGGCGCTCATGGTCGCCGCGTTCGTCGGCGCCTTCTACGGGCTCGGGAGGGTGCTGTGACGCGGTCGGGGCGGGGCTCGCTTGTCCGGGCGGAGTCCGTGTGACAGACAGGAGGCGGCCCGCAGGCCGGGCCGGATGGCAGAGGTGCAGCGCAAGGCGGCACATCACGGGAGCGCGGCGATGATCGGAGCCGTCATGGAAAACCTGATCGGCGGCTTCCTGCATCCGCGCGCCTCCGTCCGCCGGCTGCTCTCCGGCGGGCACGGCCTTGACGCGGCGATCGCCATGGTCCTGCTCGCCTTCGTCGTGCGCGAGATCTTCTTCATCCTCGTGCCGGGCGGGCGGCCGGACGAGGCGTCGATGTCGTTCGTCTACTACGCGCTGGGCCTGATCGACTCGCTGATCACCTTCGGCCTGTTCTCATTGGCGGTCTGCTACATCGGCCGCATGTTCGGCGGCGAGGCCAGCTTCCAGGAGACCGGCCTCGTGGTCGGCTGGTATCTCGTCGTGACGAGCGTGATCGTGCCGCTCGCGCTGCCCGCGGTGGTGAACATCGTCGACGCCGCGCAGGCGGGAACGGAGGTGCCCGGCGGCTCGGCCATGGTGGTGTTCGCCGCCTCGGGCGTGATGCTCTGGCTGCTGGCGAGCTACATCGCCGAGCTGCATCGGTTCGAGCGCACCTGGCAGGTGCTGTTCGTGATCCTCGGCTTCTCGATCCTGTTCTCGTTCGTCTTCTCCGGCCTGATGCCGGCCGCCTGAGCCATGCTGCGGGAGCCATCCGAGATGTTCGACGTCGAGAAAATCCGCGAAGACTTCCCCATCCTCTCGCGCGAGGTGAACGGGACGGATCTCGTCTATCTCGACAACGCCGCCTCGGCGCAAAAGCCGCGCGCGGTGATCGACGAGATCAACCGCGTCTACTCGGAGGAATACGCCAACGTTCACCGCGGCCTGCACTTCCTCTCGAACCTCGCCACCGAGAAGTACGAGGCCGTGCGCGGCAAGATCGCCCGCTTCCTCGGCGCGGAGCGCGAGGACGAGATTATCCTGACGCAGAACTCGACCATGGGAATCAACATGGTCTCCTATGGCTGGGCCGCGCCGCGCATCGAGCCCGGCGACGAGATCGTCCTCACGGTGATGGAGCACCACGCCAACATCGTGCCGTGGAACTTCCTGCGCGAGCGCCAGGGCGCCGTCCTCAAGTGGGTCGACATCGAGCCCGACGGCAGCCTCGACCCGCAGAAGGTGATCGACGCCATCGGCCCGAGGACGAAGCTGATCGCCGTCACCCACATGTCGAACGTGCTCGGCACGGTGGTCGACGTGAAAACGATCTGCCGCGAGGCCCGCGAGCGGGGCGTCGCCACCGTGATCGACGGCAGCCAGGCCGCGGTTCATTTCCCCGTCAACGTCGCCGAGATAGGCTGCGACTTCTACGTCGTCACCGGCCACAAGCTCTACGGCCCCACGGGCTCCGGCGCGCTCTACGCCCGCGCCGAGCGCGCCGCCGAGATGCGGCCCTTCCACGGCGGCGGCGACATGATCCGCGAGGTCCGCAAGGACGGCATCTCCTACGCCGACCCGCCGATGAAGTTCGAGGCCGGCACACCGAACATCGTCCAGGCCATCGGCCTCGGCGCCGCCATCGACTACCTCGAGGGCCTCGGCATGGAGAACATCGCCGGCCACGAGACGGCGATCCGCGACTATGCCGACGAGCGCCTCAAGGGCCTGAACTGGCTCCACCTCCACGGTGACACGAAGGAGAAGGGCGCGATCTTCTCCTTTGTCCTCGAAGGTGGAGCGCACCCGCACGACATCTCGACGGTGGTGGACCGCAAGGGCGTCGCCGTCCGCGCCGGCCACCACTGCGCCCAGCCGCTGATGACGCATCTGGGCGTCACCGCCACCTGCCGCGCCTCCTTCGGCCTCTACAACACGCGCGAGGAGGTCGACCGGCTGGTCGAGGCGCTGGAGCTCTGCCACGAGCTCTTCGGCTAGGGCGCCTCGTCCCGATCCGCCCCTTGCGCCATTGCCGAGCCTGACCCGGCAATCCAGCGCGTTCGCCGGCAGGCCCTTGTCTGGATGCCCGGGTCAAGGCCGGGCATGACGTCTGTCCGACTTGATCGGCTAGCCCGCTAGACCGCCGCCTCGGCCGCCTCGCGCAGTGCCCGGATGTTCTCCCGGTAGACCTCCGGCGCGTCCGGCGAGCCGCCGCGGAACACGGCCGAGCCCGCCACCAGCACGTCCGCGCCCATGGCGGCGCAGTTGCCGGCGGTCTCCGGCGTCACGCCGCCGTCCACCTGGATATGGATCTCGCGCTCGCCGATCATCTCGGACAGCCGCGCGATCTTCGGCAGCTGGCTCTCGATGAAAGACTGTCCGCCGAAGCCGGGGTTCACTGTCATCACCAGCACGAGGTCGATCCGGTCCAGCACGTACTCGACCGCCTCGGGCGGCGTCGCCGGGTTGAGCGAGACCCCGGCGCGGCAGCCGAGCGCGCGGATGCGCTCGAGCAGGCGGTCGAGATGCGGCGCGGCCTCGGCGTGGACGGTGATGATGTCGGCGCCGGCCTCGGCGAACGCCGCGATGTAGGGGTCCGCGGGGGCGATCATCAGGTGGACGTCCATCACCCCTTGGATATGGGGCCGGATGCCGGCGCAAACGCCGGGGCCGATGGTAATGTTGGGGACGAAATGGCCGTCCATGACGTCGACATGCACCCAGTCGGCACCCTCCTCCTCGATCGCGCGGCACTCCGCGCCGAGCCGCGCGAAGTCGGCCGAGAGGATCGAGGGGGCGATCTTGACGCGGCGGTCGAACGGGCCGGTGTAGGGCATGGGCGTCTGGTTCCCCGGTGCTGTCCCGGGCCCCCGATATACGATTGCGCGGCGGCGGGGAAGCCCCGCGCCGCTCAGGCGGCCTCCACCAGCGCCTTGAAGAGCCGCCAGTCGCGGGCGGAGAAGACCAGATATTCCGGGTGCCACTGCACGCCGATCACGAGGCGGGCGCCGTGGTCGGCGAGCTCCACCGCCTGAACGATGTCGTGTTCGTCCCAGGCGACCGCCCGCATCCCCTCGCCGAGCCGGTCGACGGACTGGCGGTGCAGCGCGTTGACCCGGGTGGGCTCGGGGCCGCAGATGGCCGCGAGGCGGCTCTCCGGGTCGAGGTGCACGTCCTTGCGCGGCAGCGGCGTGTGGATGCGCTTCGCCGTCGGGTAGCTCTCGTAGATGTCCTGGTGCAGCGAGCCGCCGCGCGCCACGTTGACGAGCTGCGCGCCGCGGCAGACGCCGAGGATGGGGAGGCGGCGGGCCTCGGCCTCCTCGATCAGCGCGAGCTCCAGCTCGTCGCGCGCGGGGTCCTGGGTGATGTGCGGCAGGAGATGGCCGCCATAGAGCTCGACCCCGATGTCGTCGCCGCCGCCGATGATCAGCGCGTCGAGCTGGCGGACGCGGCGCACGGCGCGGCCGGTCCGCATCCTGTGCGCCCGCCCCCCCGCGCGCCAGAGCGCCCAGCGGAAGAACGGGAAGACGCGCCAGCCGGTGCGCGCCGAGACCGAGACGCCGACGAGCGGGCGGGTCATCCGAGCACCCCGCCGACGATCTCCAGATAGCGTGCCCGCCCGATGCGCCATTCCTCGCAGTCCAGCGCGGCGGCGCGCAGTGTCTCCAGCGCCCGGTCATCCGCGGCCGCCGCCTCGATCCGGTCCCAGCGGGCGAGCTCGGTGCGCGGCGACCAGCCGGGCTCGCCGACGCGGCTGTCGGGCAGGCGGTAGTGGAAGGCCGGGCGCGGGTTCGGCACGGGGCGGCCGCGGACGCGCGCGCAGGTCCCCGGCGCCAGGTGGCCGAGTAGCGGCCAGAGGTCGAGCCCGCGGTTCCGGTTCGGGTTCCAGTGGGCGTAGATCCCGACGAAATTGTCGAGCGTGGGCACGCGCCCGCCGGCCAGCTCGTGGCCGAGGGCGCGGACGTAGCCGGCGGGGTAGGGGTCGATGAAAGGCGTCGCGCGGCGCGCGTTGTCCGGCGGGTGCGTCGCGCGTAGCCACGCCTCGGCGAAGGCGTAAGCAGCGGCGATCCGGACCGCGCGGGCGGGCTCCCGCGGTACGAGCTGGATGTTGAGATGCATGCCGAAGGCATTGAGGGTGGCCGCCTTCGTGCCCTCGACCCCGGCGGCGCGCAACGCGGCGACAGCCTCGTCGAGGACATCGAACCGGTCTGGCGCCAGCGGCTCGGTGACCAGCTCGACCGGCGCGACATAGGCCAGCATGTCGGCGGCAGTGCCGCGCGCGTCGAGCGAGTCGAGGGCCCGGTCGATCAGGCCGGGATCCTCGGCGGGCTTGGCGTAGCGGGTGTCGAGCTCGAGCTTCAGCTCGCCGAGACGCGAGCCGGTGACGCGGGCGAGGTGCGGCGTGCGCACCTCGACCTCTCCGCCGAGCGCCCCGGCGAGCAGCTGCGCCGCGTGCGCGGCGTCCGTGCCGGCGAACTCGATCTCGAAGCCGACCTTGCGCCGGCTGTCGGCCGCCGCGCTCACATCACCGCTTGAGCCGCCGGATCAGCGAGGAGGTGTCCCAGCGGCCGCCGCCCATGTCCTGGACCTCGCCATAGAACTGGTCGACGAGGGCCGCGACGGGCAGGCGGGCGTCGTTCTGCCGGGCCTCCTCGAGACAAATCGCAAGATCCTTGCGCATCCAGTTGACGGCAAACCCGAAATCGAACTCATCGGCCAGCATGGTCTTGTAGCGGTTGTCCATCTGCCAGGAGCCTGCCGCGCCCTTGGAGATGACCTCGACCACCGCCTCGCCGTCGAGCCCGGCCTTCTGCGCGAAGTAGAGCCCCTCGGCCAGCCCCTGCACCAGCCCGGCGATGCAGATCTGGTTGACCATCTTGGTGAGCTGCCCGGCGCCCGGCGCGCCGATCAGGCGCTGCATCTTGGCGTAGGACTCGATGACGGGCGCGATGCGGTCGTAATCCCTCTGGTCGCCGCCGCACATGATGGTGAGCTGGCCGTTCTCGGCTCCGGCCTGGCCGCCCGAGACGGGGGCGTCGACGAAGCCGATGCCGGCCTCCTTGGCCATGGCGTTCAGCTCGCGGGCGATGTTGGCGCTGGCGGTGGTGTGGTCGACGAAGACCGTGCCCTCGCCCATCCCGGCCAGCGCGCCGTCGTCGCCGAGCACGACGCTGCGCAGGTCGTCGTCGTTGCCGACGCAGGCCATGACGAACTCGGACTCGGCCGCCGCCTCGCGCGGCGTCGGCGCGGACTTGCCGCCATGCTCCTTCACCCACTTCTCGGCCTTCTCGGCAGTGCGGTTGTAGACGGTGACGTCATGGCCGTCGGCCGCGAGATGGCCCGCCATC
>JBEPXW010000052.1:0-8154 GCA_041641715.1 Pseudomonadota bacterium | reverse complement strand
CTCCGCTTCGTCCTCTTCGTCCTCGCGGATGACGTCCTCTTCTTCCTTGCGGGTGACGTCCTCTTCGTCCTCGCGGGTGACGTCCTCTTCGTTCTCGCCGTTGACGTCCTCTTCCTCTTCCTCGTCCGCGTCCTCTTCTTCCTCGATCCCTTCCTCTGGCGCCGTCCCGGCGGTCGCGGCGCCCTCGTCGCCGCCGTCCAGCGTGTCCGCGCGGCGGAAAAGGACGGCCGTGCCGGACGCCTCGGGGACGTAACCCCGTGCGACCAGCAGGGCACAGACCCCGTCGTCGGCCCAGGCCGCGGCGGAGTCGTCGGCGGCGTTCAGCAGGATACGCTCGACCGGCCCCAGCTCGGCCTGCGCCAGCAGCTCGGCCGAGACGACCGGGATCTCCGAGACCACCAGGCTGATCTGCTCCTCCGCCAGGATGAGGTTCAAATCCATGAATGGAACCATCATCACTTGCTGCCAGGATCGGTCATGGGGCAGGAGAGACGAGGCGCGAATATCGCGCCGGGCGAAGAACGGCACGCGTCCCGTCTTGCCCTCGGCGAGCACCGCATTCACGGTCTCCACCTCCTCGACGCCGTTCAGCGCGTGGGTGCGCTCGATATACGGCACGAGCGCCGTGTTGGCCTCGACGGCGATGACCCGCGCGACGTCCTCGCGCTTGGCGATCAGGGTGGTCAGGATGCCGAGCCCCGCGCCGATCACCAGAACGCGGTCCCCGGGACGCACGGCCGCGTCCAGGAGCGCGATCATGTCGGCGTCGTAGGCGCCCGAGCGGATCTCGCTGCGAATCTCGGGAATGATGAGGGCGGAATCGGACGGGCCCTCGAACGGAACCGTCACGCCGGCGGGATGCTCGAGCGGCCCGGGAGGGCCACCGCCGCGTCCGTGAGTTGTCAGATCGATTACTCGGGACATGAACGCTTACCGCTACCTAAACCCCGGAACCCTGAGATGAAAACACGCAGATCTCAACAAGCCATCAACACTTAGCGGCAAAACTTAGACAAAACAGAAAAAAGTCATAAATTACAACCGCCTGTTGATAGTCGCGTTAACTATTTGCAAGCAGCAGTTGAGAAAACTAACGCGGAAGTTGTTCAGAGCTGTCGCTCTACCATCATTTTCTTGATCTCGGCAATCGCCTTGGCGGGGTTCAGCCCCTTCGGACAGGTCTTGGCGCAGTTCATGATCGTGTGGCACCGGTAGAGCCGGAACGGGTCCTCGAGCTCGTCGAGCCGCTCGCCGGTGGACTCGTCGCGGCTGTCGATCAGCCAGCGATAGGACTGCAGCAGCGCCGCCGGCCCGAGGTAGCGGTCGCCGTTCCACCAGTAGCTCGGGCAGGCGGTGGAGCAGCAGGCGCAGAGGATGCACTCGTAGAGCCCGTCGAGCTTCTCGCGGTCCTCAATGGACTGGCGCCACTCCCGCTCGGGCGCGGGCGTGTCGGTCTCGAGCCAGGGCTTCACTGCCGCGTGCTGGGCGTAGAAGTGGCTGAGGTCCGGCACCAGGTCCTTGACGACCGGCATGTGGGGCAGGGGGTAGACGCGAACGTCCCCCTTGATCTCGTCGAGCCCCCAGGTGCAGGCCAGCGTGTTCGCCCCGTCGATGTTCATGGCGCAGGAGCCGCAGATCCCCTCGCGGCAGGAGCGGCGGAAGGTCAGCGTCGGGTCCACCTCGTTCTTGATCTTGATGAGGGCGTCGAGGACCATCGGCCCGCAGCCCTCCATATCGAGGTGGTAGGTGTCGAGCCGCGGGTTGCCGCCGTCGTCCGGATCCCAGCGGTAGATGCGGAAGGTGCGGACGTCCTTCGCGCCCTGCGGCGCCGGCCACTCCTTGCCCTTCACGATGCGCGAGCCCTTCGGCAGGTTGAACTGGACCATCTCCGCTCCTCTCAGGCCGTCTTGTGGCCGATGAAAACCCGCTCGCCTCGGTGCAGGGCGTGACGCGACACGTCCGGCTCGGTGCCGGCGAACTCCTCGAGGCGAAAACCGGCGGCGCGGACGCGCTCGCGCACGTCCCGCCCGTAGAAGCGCCGGTGGGTCGGGTCGCCGTAACGCAGGCGGCGCTCGTCTTCCGTCAACTCCGGATCCTCGTAGGTCTCGTCCCAGCCCTCGACCATGGGCACGGTGACGACCGCCTGGCCGCCCGGCGTCAGCACGCGGTGGATCTCCGCCAGCGCCTCCGCGTCGTCCACGTGCTCGAGAACGTGGTTGGCCATCACCAGGTCAAAGCTCGCGTCGGCGAGGTCCATCGCCTCGATGTCCAGCTGGAGCTCGAACTTGTCGTTGATGTCGGCGGTGACGTATTCGGCGCCGCGCGACTCGAACCAGTCGCGGACGAAGTGCTCGGCGGCGAAGTGCAGCACGTGCGCCCCCTCCGGCAGCACCATCGCCCGGTCGACCCAGAGTTTCAGGAGCCGATGCCGGGGCCGCGAGTCGCAACAGGGGCACCAGATCTCCGGCTTATGGCGCACTGGCGAGAACATCCCCTCGTAGCCGCAGACCGGGCAGAGCCGCGGCGTCCGCCCCCAGGCGAGGGCGGTGAAATGGTCGATGGCGCGGCGCGCGCGCAGCTCCATGATCGCCCGGATTTCCTCGGGCGTCTGGCGGAACCGGGACCGGCTCATGGTGTTTGCGCCTTCGGCCATCGTCTCAGTAGACCCGCTCCTTGGGCGCGATCCGCTTCGTCTCGATGCCGCCCTCCTTCTGCGCGGTCAGCGGCTCGGCATGGACCGGGCGGTACTTGAGCGTCACCACGTCCTGCGTGCCGGTCCAGGCGAGGCTGTGCTGGCGCCAGTTGTCGTCGTCGCGGTCGGGGTGGTCCTCGTGGAAATGCGCGCCCCGGCTCTCCTTGCGCGCCTCGGCGGCGTAGATGGTGGTGAGGGCGTTCGGCAGCAGGTTCGAGAGCTCCAGCGTCTCCATCAGGTCCGAGTTCCAGATCAGCGAGCGGTCCGAGACCTCCACGTCGTCGAAGGCGGCATCCACCTTGGCGATGCGGGCGCAGCCCTCCTTGAGGCTCTTCGAGGTGCGGAACACGCCCGCCTCCTCCTGCATCGCCTTCTGCAGGTTCAGGCGCAGCATCGCGGTGGGCACCGAGCCCTTGGCGTGGCGGATGCGGTCGAAGCGGTCCATCGCCTTCTCGACCGAGGCCTCGTTGATCGGCGGGTTCGGCGCGTCCCTGTCGACCACCTGGCCGGCGCGGATGGCGCAGGCGCGGCCGAACACCACGAGGTCGGTCAGCGAGTTCGACCCAAGCCGGTTTGCCCCGTGCACTGAGCAGGACGCCGCCTCGCCGCAGGCCATGAGGCCGGGCACCAGCTTGTCCGGCTCGCCCTCGGCCCAGGCGATCGCCTCGCCCCAGTGGTTCGTCGGGATGCCGCCCATGTTGTAGTGCACGGTCGGCAGCACCGGGATCGGCTCGCGGGTCACATCGACGCCGGAGAAGATGCGCGCCGACTCCGAGATGCCGGGCAGGCGCAGCTTCAGCGTCTCGGGCGGCAGGTGGTTGAGGTGGAGGAAGATGTGGTCCTTCTCGGGGCCGACGCCGCGGCCCTCGCGGATCTCGACGGTCATGCAGCGGCTGACCACGTCACGGCTCGCCAGGTCCTTGTAGGTGGGCGCGTAGCGCTCCATGAAGCGCTCGCCCTCGGAGTTCGTGAGGTAGCCGCCCTCGCCGCGCGCGCCCTCCGTGATCAGGCACCCCGCGCCGTAGATCCCGGTGGGGTGGAACTGCACAAACTCCATGTCCTGCAAGGGGAGCCCGGCGCGCGCCACCATGCCGCCGCCGTCGCCGGTGCAGGTGTGCGCCGAGGTGCAGGAGAAGTAGGCGCGGCCGTAGCCCCCCGTCGCCAGCACCACCATCTTGGCCGAGAAGCGGTGGATGGTGCCGTCGTCGAGGTTCCAGGTGATGACGCCGATGCACTGCCCGTCCTCGGACATGATGAGGTCGAGCGCGAAGTGCTCGATGAAGAAGACGGCGTTCTGCTTCACCGACTGGCCGTAGAGGGTGTGCAGCATGGCGTGGCCGGTGCGGTCGGCCGCGGCGGCCGTGCGCTGCACCGGCGGCCCCTCGCCGTATTTCGTCGTGTGGCCGCCGAAGGGGCGCTGGTAGATGCGCCCGTCCTCGGTGCGCGAGAAGGGCACGCCATAGTGCTCGAGCTCGATCACCGCCTTCGGCGCCTCGCGCACGAGGTACTCGATCGAGTCGTTGTCGCCGAGCCAGTCCGACCCCTTCACGGTGTCGTACATGTGCCACTGCCAGGAGTCCTCGCCCATGTTGCCGAGGCTCGCCGCGATGCCCCCTTGGGCGGCGACGGTGTGGCTCCGCGTCGGGAACACCTTGGTGACGCAGGCCGTCCGGAGCCCCTGCTCGGCCATGCCGAGCGTCGCGCGCAGCCCCGCGCCGCCGGCGCCGACGACGACGACGTCGTATGCGTGATCCACGTACTCGTAGGCCGCCATGCGTCCCTCCGCTCGCCGCCTCAGCCCGCGAGCGCGATCTTCGCCACCGCGAAGATGCCCGCCAGCGCGAAGACCGCGCAAAACATGATGTTCGCCAGGATAAGCCCGGTCCGCCAACCCGTGTGCGGCACGTAATCCTCGATCACAACCTGGAGGCCGAGCTGAAGGTGGCGGAAGCCAACCGCGAGGAACAGCACCGCGACCAGCGCGTGGAACGGGTTGGCGTAGAGCGCCAGCGCGTGCTCGTGGCCCGACCCGAGCGCACGGGCGAAGGGCACGACGAACAGGATCGAGAGCGGCACCATCGCCACCGCGGTGACGCGCTGCTGCCACCAGTGTCCGGTGCCCTCCTTCGCGGCGCCGAGGCCGCGGGCGCGGGCGCGCGAGGTCCTGAAGCCCATCCCTGCCTCCTTACGCCACGATCCACAGAACTACGGTAAGCACGACCGAGCCGATCACCGTGCCCTGGGCGGTCCGCTCCGCCGTCTCGATCTCGAAGCCGTAGCCCGCGTCCCAGACGAGGTGGCGGATGCCGTTCAGGAGATGGTAGGCCAGCGACAAGGTCAGCCCGAGCAGCACCAGGTGGCCGAGCCACGACGTGATCAGCCCGTCGACCAGGACGAAGTAGTCCCGCCCCCCGACCGCGGCCGCCGTCAGCCACCAGACCACAATGATGCCGCCGAGTGCGAGCCCGACCCCGGTGATCCGGTGCAGGATCGACGGCACCCAGGTCCATTGCGGCTTGTAGATCTGCAGATGCGGCGAGAGCGGGCGGTTGCCGCGGTTGACGTCTGCCATGGTATGCTCCCGTGGTCTCTTTTCCGTGCGTCGCGGAGGGCCTTCCCGGCGCCTGCCCTGACCTTTTAGGGCGCGAGGCCGGCGCTTTCCAGCCCGAATCCGGCGCGGCCCGGCGCCGCGGCGCCGGTCACAGCACCTGCATCAGGGCGTGGCGGCGGTTCTTCGTGTGCGGGCGCACCTCGCCCGGCCAGCGGCCCTTCTCGACCGCCGCGGCCCATTCGGGGCTGGTCAGCACCTCCGGCGAGTCGATCTCGTAGATGGCGCTGTAGAGCGGGCTGTCGGCCTCCTGCTGCTTGATCTCGCCGCCGATGGCGACGCCGAAAGGCGCGCCCTTCATGCGCCAGGCGGCGCGCACCCCCGGGACCTCGAGGAGGCTCGGGATGTGCTCGGTGTCGTAGACCTCGTTGAACAGCGCCTCGAATTCCGGCTCCACGTCCATGGAGACGATGAAGATGTATCCCGTCGCCGCCGGCATCGCGTCCTCCCGTGCTCTCGTCCGCCCTCATGCGGACCCAACCATGTGTTGACGCAACTGGAAACCCCTGTCCAATATCGTCGCAACGATCACAACGACAGGGAGACCCAGGAAATGAAACGACTGCTCGCCGCCGCGGCAATCGCGGCCGTCGCCAGCCCCGCCGTCGCCCAGGACCTGCGCATCTGCGTCGAGGGCGCCTACCCGCCCTTCTCCGAGCTGAACGAGCAGGGCGAGATCGTCGGCTTCGACATCGACATCACCAACGCGCTCTGCGATGAGATGGACGTCGAGTGCGAGCTGGTGCAGACCGAGTGGGACGGCATCATCCCGGCGCTGACCGAGGGCAAGTGCGATGCCATCATCGCCTCGATGTCGATCACGCCCGAGCGCCAGGAGCGCATCGACTTCTCCGAGCCCTACTACAACACGCCCGCCAAGTTCATCGGTCCGGCCGACGCCAACCTCGACGACACCCAGGAGGCGCTCGAGGGCAAGACCGTCGGCGTGCAGCGCGGCACGATCCACCAGGACTTCATGGAGGGCGAGTTCCCGAACGTCGACCTCAAGCTCTACGGCACCCAGGACGAGGCCTATCTCGACCTGCAGGCGGGCCGCATCGACGCCATCATGGTCGACTCGGTGGCCGCCGACTACGGCTTCCTGCGCACCGAGCAGGGTGAGGGCTTCGCTTTCTTCGGCGACGACTACTCGATCCCGAAATACCACGGCGTCGGCGCCGGCATCGGCGTGCGCAAGGAGGACAACGTGCTCGAGTACGCCTTCTCGCAGGCGATCGAGGAGATCCGCGAGAAGGGCGTCTACACGAAGATCAACGACAAGTACTTCGACTTCGACCTCTACAGCGGCGTCGAGAGCCAGGGCATGTGACGCCCTTCGGTATCGCCCCCGGCGGACGGCCGCCGGGGGCCACGGCGCCCCGTGAGGCGGGCGCGGGACGCGGGTCACGCACCGCATGGACAAGCTCATAGACTTCGCACCCCTGCTGGGCCGCGGCGCGCTGAACACGGTCAGCCTCGCGGTCCTCGCGCTGGCGCTCGCCACCTTCCTCGGCGTCGTCGGCGCGGCGGCGAAGCTCTCGCACCGGCTCCTGCCGCGCGGCGCGGCGCACACCTACACCACCGTCGTGCGCGGCATCCCCGACCTGGTGCTCATCCTGCTCGTCTACTTCGCCGGGCAGCGCCTGCTCAACGACATCGGCGACCGGCTCGGCTGGGACTATGTCGAGCTCTCGAAGTTCTGGGCCGGCGTCGGCGCCATCGGGTTCATCTACGGCGCCTATCTCTCCGAGACCTTCCGGGGCGCCTATCTCGCGGTGCCGCGCGGCCAGCTCGAGGCCGCCAGGGCGCTGGGGCTCAGGCGCGTGGCGATCCTCTGGAAGGTGCTGATGCCGCAGGTGTTGCGCTTCGCGCTGCCGGGCTACGGCAATGTCTGGCTGGTGCTGGTGAAGTCCACGGCGGTGGTCTCGGTGATCGGGCTCGAGGACCTCGTCGGCCTCGCAGACAAGGCCGGCAAGGCCACGCGCGAGCCCTTCCTCTTCTTCGTCGCGGTGATTCTCGTCTACCTCGCCATCACCGCCGCCTCGGGCGAGGCGCTGAAGCGCGCCGAGGTCTGGGCCAACAAGGGCCAGGCGGCATGAACCCCGAGCTGGTCTTCCGCCACTGGGACCTGTTCCTGCACGGGGTCTGGGTGACGCTGCACCTGACGGCGCTGGCGCTCTTCTTCGGCATGCTGATCGCGCTGCCGTCGGCGCTGACGATCGTGCGCGGGCGCCCGCTGGCGCCGCTGGCGCGGGCCTATGTCTACGTCTTCCGCGGCACCCCGCTGCTGGTGCAGACCTACCTGATCTATTACGGCCTCTCGCAGTTCGAGTTCATCCGCGACAGCTGGTCCTGGACCTTCCTGCGCGAGGCCTGGTGGTGCGCCGTGATCGCCTTCTCGCTGAACTCGGGCGCCTACACGACCGAGATCCTGCGCGGCGCCATCGCCACGACCCCCAGGGGCGAGGTCGAGGCGGCGCGCTCGCTCGGCCTCACCGAGCGCAAGGTCACCTGGCTCGTGCTCCTGCCCTCGGCGATGCGCCGGGCGCTGCCGCAATACGGCAACGAGGTCGTCTTCATGCTGCACGGCTCGGTGGTGGCGAGCGTCATCACCATCCAGGACATCCTCGGGGTCGGGCGCACCATCAACGGCAAGTACTACGTCGCCTACGAGGGCTTCATCAGCGCCGCGCTGCTCTACATGGCGCTGACCTACCTGATCGTCATAGTCTTCCGCCGGGTCGAGGAGCGCTATCTCCGCCATCTGAAGATCCAGCCCGCCAAGGCGGAGAAGGACACGGCCTTGCCCGCCGGCCTGCCGCAGGCGCACTGAGGGCGGCGACCGGCGCGTGCC
>JBEPXW010000051.1:0-8291 GCA_041641715.1 Pseudomonadota bacterium | reverse complement strand
CTTCACCTCGGCGGCCGCGCGCAGCCCCGCGAGACGCCCGAGCCCGAGCGCGGTCAGGAGGCCGTTGCCCGAGGCGTAGCCGGCCGCCCCCGTCCGCCCGCTGATCCCGGCCGCCGCGCCGCCCCCCGCGAAGAGGTTCGGGATAACGGTGCCGTCGCCGCGCCGCACCCGGGCATGCGCGTCGACCATCAGCCCGCCCTGGGTGTGAAAGAGGCCGGGCTTCACCGTGACGATGCCGAGCGGCGGTGCGAGGGGCGCGAGGCCGAAATGCGTCCGCCCGAAGGAGTCAGATGCCGCGCCGCGCGCCGCGGCGTTGTAGGCCGCGACGGCCTCTTCGAGCCCGCCCGCGTCGACGCCCGCCGCCCCGGCCAGCGCCCGCGCGTCGTCAGCCCAGCGCACCGCGCCCATCGCCGCCATCTCGGCGTACTCCTCCTCGAGCGCGGCGACCTCGTGGATGCGCCGGTCGTAGACCGCGAAGGCGAAATCCCCCTGCGCCATCACCGCCGGGGCGAATCCGGAATAGCCCGCGTCCTCGTTGCCGAAGCGCCGCCCGTCGCAACCGACCAGGATCCCGCCCTTCTCGATCGTCGTCCAGGAGAGAAGCTGGCCCTGCGGATAGACGACCGCCGCATAGCCCTGATAGGCGGCCATGTTGCCGAGCGCCGCCCCCAGCGGCCGGCCCCATTCCACCGCCTCGCCCGTGCTCCCCGGCGCGCCGAAATAGTCGGCGCCGGCGATCTCCGGGCAGAACTCCCGCACCATGTCGCGGTTGGCGGCGAAGCCGTTGGTGGCGAGCAGCACCTTGGCCGCCGCGACCGGCTCCCCCGCGACGACCGCGCCGGTCACCGCGCCGTCCTCGGAGAGGAGCCGCTCGACCGGATTGCCGACCGCCAGCGGAATCCCCCGGTCCGAGGCGAAGCCGAGCAGGTCGTCCACCAGGTCCTGCCCCCGGCGCGAGCGCGGGGCGTGCAGCCGCTCGACCGAGTGGCCCACATGGCGGTAGGCGGTGATCAGCTCCATGCGCGCGCCGAGCCCGTCGATCAGCCACTCGCAAAGCGGCGCCGACTGCTCCGCCATCAGGCGCGTCAGCTCGTCGGCGTCGTGGTGGCCGGCGACCGCGACGAGGTCCGCGACCATGCGCTCGGGCGAGTCCTCGATTCCCGCGGCGCGCTGGTACTTCGTGCCGGCCCCCGGCACCGAGCCGGTGCTGAGCGACGAGTTGCCCCCCGGCCGGTCACCCTTCTCGACGATGGCGACGGAGATCCCGGCGTCATGCGCGGCAACCGCCGCGGCCAGGCCGCAGGCCCCGGCGCCGATCACGAGGAGGTCGATTTCGCTCATGCCGTCATCGCGGCGACCGTCTCGGCCCAGCTTTGGTCCAGCGCGGCGCCGTCGAGCGCGAGGATGGCGTCGAGCGCCGGCGCCATCGCCGGGTAGGGGGCCGCGACGATGCCGTGGACTTTCTCGCGGATCTCGTCGGGCGTGAAGGGCAGGTCGGGTCCGCCGCGGGCGCTCAGCACTTCCTCGGTGAGCCGCGTGCCGTCGTCGAGCGTCCAGGTCACGCGCGCCGGGCGGTCATTGGGCCAGTCGGGCTCGGGCTCGTAGGGCGCCAGCGTCACCTTATGGCGCAGCGCGGCGATCTCCGGCCGGTCCAGCGTCGAGGCGTGGAATGCCTCCGCGCCGCCGTGTCCGTGCACCGCTGCGGTCGCCGCGATGTGCTGGATCGAGAACTTGGCGCCGATGGTCGTCGGGGGGTCCGGGTTGTCCATGGCGCGGGCCCGCCAGTGGCTCTCGATGTGGATGTTGGCGATGCGCTCGTGGCTCGCCTGCCGGCAGAGCCGCTGCGTCGCCTCGATGGAGGCGTGGCCGTACTGGCAGCAGGCGAAGACCTTGTGATAGCCGTCCTTGATCGCCCAGGCCTCGCCGAGCCCCGTGGAAAGCTCCTCCGGGTTCGGCGTGGCGCCGAAGGCGTCCGAGTAGACGTCGTGCAGCGCCGTCGGGAGCCCGGCGATGCCGATCGGCGCCCAGTCGGCGGCGCGCATCCCGGCCCAGGCCCCCATGCCGGGCCACACATTGCGGACCAGAGAGCCCTTGATCGGGTGGGTGTAGGGCCCCGGCACCACCATGGTCGCGGCGCTCGAGATCGCCGCCTGCGCCAGCCGGCCGGGCAGGCGCCTCAGCGCCGCGGTTGCCGCCGCCGCCCCCACGGCGGCCAGGCTGCCATGCGGGTGCAGCACGAGGCTCGGGAAGGTGAAGGCGCGCGCCACCCGTCCGGCGGTTTCGTAGCCGATCACCAGCGCGCGCAGGAGGTCCCGGGTCGCCGCGCCCCCGGCCTCGCCCTCGGCGAAAAGCGCCGGCAGGCAGTAGATCCCGGCGTGGCAGATCACCCGGCGGTAGCCCTCGTCGAGCTCGCACCAGTCCGAGGCGGCACCGTTCGCCACCGCTGCCGAGTAGCGGTCGAGCCGCATGTCCCGCGCGTTGAAGACGGTCGCCTCCGGCGCGCCCGCGCTCTTCGCCATGCCGTCCTGCATGGCGATCAGCTCGGGCTCGTCGCGCGCCGCGACCATGGCGGCGAGGTCGTCCGAGAGCACCAGCGCGGCCCGCTGGCGCACCGCCTCGGGGATGTCCTCCCACTCGAGCGCCGCGCTCCACTCGGTCAGCGCGGCGAGGCCGCGGGCGATGGTCTCGGCGCTCATGCCTCGGCCCTCTCGGCGGCGTCGAGCATGGCGATGGCCTCGGCCACCGGCACCACGTCGGCGTATTTCGCGTTCATGTCCCAAAGGTTCGCGGCATGCGAGGTGGGGGCGCGGTCGTAGACGCATTCCTCGGGCACCACGACCTTGAAGTTGTAGGCGAAGGCATCCGTGACCGAGGCGCGGATGCAGCCGCTGGTTGTGCACCCCGTGACGAAGAGCGTGTCGACGCCGAGATCGATCAGGTGGCTGACCAGCGGCGTGCCGAAGAAGGCGCTCGGGTGCTTCTTGGGCAGCAGCACGTCGCCCTCGACCGGCGCCACCTCCTCGACGAAGCGGTAGCCGGCGGCGTCGATTCCCATGATCGAGGGGATCTTCTCGGCCAGCCGTCCCGCGTCCGTCCCGGCATTCTTGGGCGCGACATGCGGGTAGAGCACCGGCAGCCCGCGCCCGCGGAACGCCGCGAGCAGCGGCGCGATCCGGTCCACCGCGCGCCAGCCGTCCTCGCCGCAGGCCGTCGGGTACTCCTCGATCGCCTCCCAGTAGGGCCGGCGCTCGGTGCCGACGGTGCGGTACTGCACGTCGATGATCAGGAGGCCGGGCCTGCGCCCGATGCGCCCCCTGCCGCCGAATCCCGCCGACTCGTAGCGGCGCTCCTCCTCCTCGGTGATGACGCCGGTCCAGGGGCGCATGGCGAACCTCCGCGCGGCTGTGGTGGTGTTCGAGGGAACGCGGCAAGTTGACGAGCCGCTCCGCGTCTTGTCAACCTTGCCCCGGCCCGGCGGCACCGCCGAAGCACGACCAAAGGACTACCAGGACACGACCGGAACACCACCAAGGCAAACCCGCATTCTGACCCGGGACCGACCGATGGACCTGCCCAGCCACGACCGCTACGATTACAGCGCCCTCCCCGCCCGCGCGGACTATTCCTGGCCCGACGGCAAGCGCCTCGCCGTCTGCATATGCAACAACATCGAGCAGTTCGCCTTCCTCTCGGGCCTTGGCAGCGACTCGACCCAGCCCGGGGCGCCGCAGAGTACGCGCAACTACGCCTGGCGCGACTACGGCAACCGGGTCGGGCAGTGGTATCTCTTTGATCTTCTTGACGAGATGGGCGTGCCCGCCTCGCACAACGTGAACTCGCTGGTGCTCGACGCCTGCCCGGAGATCGTCGCGCGGATCAAGGCCCGCGGCGACGAGGTGATCGGCCACGGCCGCACCAACGCCGAGCGCCAGGACGTTCTGGAGGAGGCCGAGGAGGCCCGCCTGATCGCCGAGTCGACCGAGGGCATCAGTCGCCATTTCGGCGCCCGTCCGGCGGGCTGGCTCGGCCCCTACCTCGCCCAGTCCCCGGTCACCCTCGATCTCCTCAAGGAGGCCGGCTACGACTACGTCCTCGACTGGCCCGCCGACGACCAGCCCTTCTGGATGCGCACCCGGGCCGGGCCGATCCTCTCGGTCCCCTACTCCATCGAGATCAACGACTCGCCGGCGCTCGTTTTCCGCCAGCACAGCGCCCGCGAGTTCGAGGAGATGATGGTCGACCAGTTCGACGAGATGCTGCTCCAGTCCGAGCGCCGGCCGCTGGTCTATACGGTCGTCCTGCACCCCTTCGTGATCGGCCAGCCATTCCGGCTGCGCGCCTTCCGCCGCGCCATGGCGCATGTCCTCGCCCGGCGCGACCGGCTCTGGCTGACCACGCCGGGCGAGATCGCGCGCCACTGCATGGCGTTGCCGGATGGCGTGATCCCGTAGCGTCGTCCGCCCGCCTCGAAGGGAATGGCGCCGGTTTCGCGGGCAGGCTCGCTATGCAGCCCGCGAGCAGTTCGCTACGGTCGCGACCATGACAATCCTCGGTGAGACCTCCGGCAGCGTTCTGCGCCTTCGCGCCTACATGTTCCTCACGCTGACGACGCTTTTCTGGGCCGGGAATGCCGTCGCCGGGCGAATGGCCGTGGGCGAGGTCTCGCCCATGCTCCTGATCACGCTCCGGTGGTTCGGGACGGTCGCGCTGCTGCTGGTTATCGGCGGCGCTCAGCTGCGCCGCGACTGGCCGGTGCTGCGCGGGCGACTGCCCTATCTCGCGACGATGGGCGTCGTCGGCTTCACCGCCTTCAATGCGCTCTTCTATCTCGCGGCGCACGAGACCACGGCAGTCAATATCGGCATTCTGCAGGGGGCGATGCCGGTGCTGGTCCTGGTCGGGTCGGTCGCCCTGTTCCGCACGAAACTCGGCATGCTGCAGGTCTCGGGCGTCGCCATCACGATGGCGGGGGTCGTGCTGGTCGTCAGCCGGGGCGACCTCGCCGTGCTGGCGGCGCTCGACATCAATCAGGGTGATTTCCTGATGCTGCTCGCCTCGCTGTTCTATGCGGCGTATGCGCTGGGGCTGCGCAACCGGCCACAAGTTTCTCCGCTTTCGGTCCTGACCGTGCTCTCCGCGGCCGCGGCCGTTGCCACGGTGCCGCTCTCCGCGGCCGAGGGACTCATGGGTGGAACGATCTGGCCGGCCGGCGAGGGCTGGGCCGTCGTCGCCTACGTCACGGTGTTCCCATCGGTCCTGGCGCAGCTCTTCTTCATCAACGGAGTGAGCCTGATCGGCCCGGCGCGGGCAGGGGTGTTCATCAACCTCGTTCCGGTCTTTGCGGCCATCCTCGGGGTCGCAATTCTCGGCGAGGCTTTTCATTGGTACCATTTCGGCGCGCTTGTGCTGGTCCTGTCCGGTATCTGGATCGGGGAGCGGCGCGCGGCCTGACGCGAGCCTCGCCGAATATCCTGATCGTGCCGGAACCGGGAAGAGAGCGATCTCGGAGAACCTCCCGGCTGAGCAAGAAGGCCCCGTCTAATCCTGCACGGCGCCCTCCTCGTCGCGGCGCATGGCCATTCGGCGGCGGATCATCGGGCCGACAAGGATCGGCAGGACGAACCCCACCACGGCGATGGTCCAGAGGATGATCGAGAGCGGCGAGGCGAACAGCGCCGTCCAGTCGCCGTCCGAGATCGTCATGGCGCGGCGGAGGTTCGCCTCCATCATGTTGCCGAGGAGGACGCCGAGGATCACGGGGACCAGCGGCACGTCGAGCTTTCTGAGGACCCAGCCCATGACCCCGAAGGCGACCATCATCAGCAGGTCGAAGCTCGACCCGGAGATGCCGTAGATGCCGACGAAGGAGATCATGGCGACGATCGGCATGAGGATCCGCGGCGGTACCAGCAGGACGCGGGTGAAGAGGCCCACCAAGGGTATGTTCATCAGGAGCAGCATGAAGTTGCCGATGAAGAGCGCCGCGATCAGGCCCCAGACCACGTCCGGGTTGTTCTGGAAGAGGAGGGGCCCCGGCGTGATGTTGAGCGCCAGCAGCATCGCGAGCAGTACCGCGGTCGTCCCCGAGCCCGGCACGCCGAGCGCCAGCATCGGGACCAGCGCGCCGCCGGCGGCGGCGTTGTTTCCGGCCTCGGGCGCGGCGACGCCCCGCGGGTCGCCGGTGCCGAAGGTGGCCTTGCGATCGACCATGCGCTTCTCGGTCGAGTAGGCGAGGAACGAGCCGAGCGAGGCGCCCGCTCCCGGCAGCACGCCGGCGACGAAGCCGAGGACCGAGGTGCGCAGCATGGTCGGGATGCAGCCGCTGATCAGTCCCCAGGGGGGCACGATGCGGCCGATCTCCATCTTGCCGGGCTTGCCGTCGCCGCGCTCCTCTCCCCTGTGCTCGAGAAAGATGAAGACCTCGGAGAGGGCGAAGAGGCCGACGATGGCCACCAGGAAGTCGATGCCGTCGTAGAGATGCACCTCGCCGAAGGTGAAGCGGGGCACGCCCGTCTGGCCGTCGACGCCGACGGTCGAGATGCCGAGGCCAACCGCTGCCGCGAAGGCGGCCTTGGCCTGGTTGCGCGACGCGATGCCGCCGAGCGTGGCGAAGGCGAGGACGAAGAGGGCGAAATACTCCGCCGGGCCGAACAGGAGCGCGATCTGTACGAGCAAGGGCGCGAGGAAGACGAGGCCCCAGGTGGCGAGGAAGGCGCCGACGAAGGACGAGACGCCGGAGAGCGCCAGCGCCTCGCCGGCGCGGCCCTGCTGCGCCATCGGGTAGCCGTCGAGCGTGGTCATCAGCGCCGGCTCGTCGCCCGGGATGTTCAAGAGGATCGACGAGATGCGCCCGCCATACATGGCGCCGTAATAGACCGAGACGAGCAGGATCATCGCCGGCCCGGCCGGCAGGCCGAGGGTGAAGGCGAGCGGGATCAGTATCGCCACGCCGTTCGAGGGGCCGAGCCCGGGCAGCGCGCCCATGATGGTGCCGAGGAGGCAGCCCAGGAGCGCGAGGAACAGGTTCTCGAGGCTGAAAGCGATGACGAAGCCGTCGGCGAGGGAGGAGAGGGCGTCCATGATCGTCTCCTCAGAAGCCGAGCGGGCCGCGGGCGAGCGAGAGCCCGAGGATCAGCCGGAACACGACGTAGATGCCGACCGAGATCGAGACCCCGGTGACGACGGACCAGAGCGGCGTCGTGCCGAGCCGCCAGGTCAGGAAGGCGGAGGCGACCGCGGTGGCGATGACGAAGCCGACCTCCGGCAGGAGCTCGGCATAGGCGACCATCACGGCGACCGCGACGGCGATCTCGAAGAGCCGCCGGGCGGCTGGCCAATGCGGCTCGGGATCCGGGCGCAGCAGGACGACCAGGCTGGAGAGGCCGAGCACGATGCCGATGATGATGGGGAAGATGCGCGGGCCGACCGGGTCGGTGATGAAACTCAGCTCGATCAGCGTCGCCTGCCAGATGAAGAAGACAGCCAGCGCGAGCCCGATGCCGCCGAAGACGCGGTCACTCATGGCGTTTTCCCCCGTTCGGGCGCAGGGCCGACCCCCGGCCCCGCGCGTGGCACCTCAGGCGGGCGCCGTCACTTGATCAGGCCGATCTCGCGCGAGAGGTCCTGGATGCGGGAGATCGAGTTGGCGACGAACTCCTCGAACTCGTCGCCCGAAAGGTCGAGCGGCGCGAGGTTGTTCTGCTCCATGATCTTCTTCCACTCGTCCGAGGCGTAGACCTGAGTGATGGCGTCGACCCAGTACTGGTAGGCCTCGTCGCTCATGTTTCCGGGCGCGTAGAATCCGCGCCAGTTGGCGCCCACCACGTCGATGCCCTGCTCCTTCGCGGTCGGGAAGTCGGCGAAGATGCCGTCGAGGCGCTCGGGCGCGAGGACGGCGATCACCTTGATGTCGCCCGACTCGATGAAGCCCTTGGCCTCGGAGGCGTCGCCGGTGAAGGCCTGGACCGAGCCGGCGAGGAGCTGGGTCACCGCCTCGCCGCCGCCGTCGAAGGCGACGTACTTGATCTGGCGGACGTCCTCGATCCCGGCCTCGGTCGCGGCGAGCAGCACCTTGAGGTGGTCCCAGCCGCCGACCGCCGAGCCGCCGGCGATGGAGACGGCGCCCGGGTTCTCCTTGATGCGGTCGAAGAGCTCGGGCAGCGTCGCGATCTCGCTGTCCTTCGAGACCGCGATGACGCCGTAGTCGGCGCCGATCGAGCCGAGCCAGCGCACCTGGTCCATGGTGTTGCCGGGATACGCTCCTTGCGCGAGGCGCGTGGCGGTGGCCGAGG
>JBEPXW010000050.1:0-8297 GCA_041641715.1 Pseudomonadota bacterium | reverse complement strand
ATCGTCGACGGCAAGGAGGCGGTGACCTTCCTGGTGCGCGTCAAGGAATCGCTCGAGGATCCGCGGCGGCTGCTGATGGACCTCTGACGCGCGGGGCGGTCGGTGCCCGCCGGAAGCCGGATCCTCGCCTTTGCCATCGACGGCCACTGGCCGGCGATGCATTTTGCGCGCCTCATGCACATCGTGGTGCGCTTCTACCGGCTCGAGGAGCTGGTGGCGCTCGCGCGGAGCGGGGGTCCGAATCTGTTCGCCGACCGCTTCGACCCGATCGCGCTCAAGCACCTCGCCGCGTTCGACTGGGTCGCCGCCTCGCTGATGAGTTCGCGCTTCAACGACTCCTACATCCGCTCTGAGGAGTTCGTCGCCGAGCTCGGCCTCTCGGACCCGACCGTGGCCGAGATCGCCTACGGCTCGCCGGGCCAAGGGGATGGCCGTATCGCCTTCGCCGGCAACCCGGCGGTGCTCGGAACCATGCATGAGACGCTGGCCGAGGTGGTGCGCCTCGGCACGCCCGAGGACGCGACGGCCGGCGACGGGCGCGGCCGGCTCAACGCGCTCGAGGCGATGTACGAGGTCAATCTCAAGGCGAAGGCCGAGATGATGAAGGACGCCGGCTACAACCTCGCCGAGCTCCACGCCATCGTCTCGCCCTCGCTCGAGGACCTGCAGTTCCTCTCGAACGCCGCCGTCCAGGGGCGTATCACCGGCGTCGAGCGGGGCGGCGTCGGCTGATATGCCCGCCGCGAGTGTCCCGGCCGTCCACGCGCCTCCAAATGCCATAATTCTGAAAGTGGCGACAAATCAAAGAGTTGACCATGTGTCCACGCGTGGACACTCCCCGCGAGGGGCCCGCTTGCGGGTCCTTCCGCCTCGGACGGGGCCGGCTCACACGTTTTCTCCGCCCGGAAACTGCTCTAGACAGGGCGCAGAGGGATTCACCCGCAGGGGCTCACTTGGGAGGAAGCGATGGCCGACGAGTATGACGTGGTGGTGATCGGCGGCGGTCCGGGGGGGTATGTCTGCGCCATCCGGTGCGCCCAGCTCGGCCTGAAGGTGGCCTGCGTCGAGGGCCGCGGCGCGCTCGGCGGAACCTGCCTGAACGTCGGCTGCATCCCGTCCAAGGCCATGCTCCACGCCACCGAGCAGCTGCACGAGGCGCGGGAGAACTTCCCGAAGATGGGCCTCTCGGTGAACGGGGTGAAGGCGGATGTCTCCAAGATGCTCGCCTACAAGGACCAGACCATCAAGGCGAACACGCAGGGCATCGAGTTCCTCTTCAAAAAGAACAAGGTCGACCACGTGAAGGGCTGGGGCCGGATCCAGTCCGCCTCGGAGGTCAAGGTCGGCAAGCAGACGCTCAAGACCCGGAACATCGTCATCGCCACCGGCTCCGAGTCCGCCAGCCTGCCCGGCATCGAGGTGGACGAGAAGCGCGTCGTCACCTCCACCGGCGCGCTCGAGCTCGGCAAGATTCCGAAGAAGATGGTCGTGATCGGGGCCGGGTTTATCGGCCTCGAGCTCGGCTCGGTCTGGAGCCGGCTGGGCGCGGAGGTGACCTTCGTCGAGTACCTCGACGCCGTCACCCCGGGCCAGGACGCGGAGGTGCAGAAGCAGCTCCAGCGCATCCTCAAGAAGCAGGGCATGGACTTCGTCATGGGCGCCGCCGTCCAGGAGGTCGAGAAGCTCAAGACCAAGCTCAAGGTGAACTACAAGCTGAGGAAGGACGACTCGGCCCACACGATCGAGGCGGACGTGGTGCTGGTCTCGACCGGCCGGCGGCCCTACACGAACGGCCTCGGCCTTGAGGGCGCGGGCGTCGAGATCGACAACAGGGGCCGCGTTAAGACCGACGACCGGCTCGCTACCAATGTCGAGGGCATCTGGGCGATCGGCGACGTGGTCGCCGGCCCTATGCTCGCCCACAAGGCCGAGGACGAGGGCATGGCGGTTGCCGAGACCATTGCCGGCGGCCACGGCCACGTGAATTACGCCATCATCCCGGGGGTCATCTACACCGCGCCCGAGGTTGCCGCCGTCGGCAAGACCGAGGAGCAGCTGAAGGAGGAGGGCGTGGCCTACAAGGTCGGCAAGTTCCCCTTCATGGCGAACGGCCGCGCCAAGGCCAACCTCGTGGCGGACGGCTTCGTCAAGCTCCTAGCCGACAAGGAGACCGACCGCATCCTCGGCTGCCACGTGATCGGCCCTTCCGCCGGCGACCTGATTCACGAGGTCTGCGTGGCGATGGAGTTCGGCGCCTCGGCCGAGGACCTCGCGCTGACCTGTCACGCCCATCCGACCTACTCCGAGGCCATGCGCGAGGCCGCGCTCGCCTGCGGCGACGGCGCGATCCACGCCTGAGGCGCGGGGACCGGCGCCCGGCGTTATCATTGGGTTAACGATTGCGACCTTACCGTCGGCGCAGCGTTTTGCGTTCGGAATGCGGAAGGTCTTTTCCCATGGGTGCCCTGCGATGAACCGCACGGTCACCGGTCCCTATCTCAGGGCCCGGTTCTGGATCGCAAGCCTGATTCTCATGGCCGCGCTCGGTGCCGCGGCCGGCGTGTCCGTCATTGCGCTGCGCGCGCAGGAGGACCGGAGCCAGTACGCCCTCGCGCTCCAGCATCTCGGCGATGCGGTGGAGCGGTTCGAGGACGAGCTCGATCACCTCGCCGTCCAGTCCGACCGGGGCGTGGCCAGCCGCCACGCGGCGCGGTCGGCCTTTAAGACGGTTCTTGCGGAATTCCGCGGCCTCGTGCTCGCGAGCCGCGGCCCGGGCGGCGCGATGCAACCAACCGGGGGAGCGGCCGCGGGCGGCGAACAGCGCGACATCGCCGAGCGCTTCGGCATTGACGGCGCCGAGATCCGCGCGCGCCGCGATCTCGAATTCGGCCGTATGCCCGTGGAGGTCGCGCGCATCTGGGTTCCGGGGAGCGGGGCGCCAGAGGCGGGCCCGTCGGAGAACCTCGAATACGTGATCGACCGGCTGCTGCGGATCGCGGAGCCGCTCGTGCGCGGCGCCGGTCCGCTTTCCGCGGCCGAGCGCGACAGGGTCGTGATGATCAAGTCGAGCTTGCGGGTCCTCGTCTCGCCCCGCCTTGTCGAGATCACCGAACTGCTCGAGGAGGACATGCATCGCTCGGTCGACCGGGCGCTCGTGTCGCTGATCGGGCTCCTGGGCATCGCCGGGGTGGTCGGCCTGCTCAACGTCGTCTTCATTTTCCGCCCGCTCGGGCGCGCGGTGATGCAAAGTCAGAGGGCGCTGAGCGTCCAGCGCGACCGGGCGGTGAAGGCCGCGGAGGCGAAGCGCGACTTCCTCTCGACGATGAGCCACGAGCTGCGCACGCCGATGAACGGCGTTCTCGGCCTCGCGAGCCTGCTGCTCGCTTCCGAACTCCGGCCCGAGCAGCGCCGCCAGGTCGAGCTCATCCGGTCCTCCGGCCAGACCCTGCTGGCCCTCGTCAACGACATGCTGGACCTCTCGAGGATGGAGGTCGGAGCGCTTCAGTTCGCCGAGCAGGCGTTCGAGCTCGAGGCAGTGGTCGGGGACGTGTTGGCGCTCGCGGGCGCGCACGCGACCGGGAAGGGCCTCGAGACCGCGGTCTTTATCGATCCGCGCTTGCCGCAGACCATGACCGGCGACCCCGACCGGGTGCGGCAGATCCTGACCAACCTCGTCGGCAACGCCGTGAAATTCACCGATCGGGGCGCCGTCACCATCGAGGCGCGGCGTCTCGACGAGGCGGGCCCGCCCGGCCGGGTCATGGTCGAGCTGGCGGTCAGCGACACGGGCCGCGGGATCGCCGCCGCCCAGCAGGACCGTATCTTCGAGCGCTTCACCCGGGTCGGGCACGATGGACGGGAGAGCGGCGAGGGCAGTGGACTCGGGCTCGCGATCTGCCGCGAGCTGGCCGAGCGCATGGGTGGCGCCATCCGTGTGGAAAGCGAGCCCGGGCGCGGCACCACCTTCCGGGTCCGTCTTCCGCTCGGCGCCGCGGACGCGTCCCCGGACGGAGCCGGCGAGCAGCGTGAGCGCGCGTCGGCGGCGCTCGACGGGCGGCGGGCGCTGCTGGTCGGCCAGATGCCGCTCTGCTCCGCGGTCGTGCGACGCCAGCTGGAGGGCTGGGGGTTCCGTGTCGATGAGACCCGGAACGAGCCGGAGGCGCGACGCATGCTGGAGGCGGCGGAGGCGCCCGCGCAGGCGTACACGGTCGCGATTCTGGACGACACCCTGGCCAACGGCGATCTGGCGGAGCTCGCGCGCCGGCTGCAGTGTAATGCACGTTTTGCAAAGCCCGGGCTTCTCTTCGCGGTCACGGACGGGACATCGGCGGCGGATCGTATTCGGGAGGCCGGCCTCGGGATCGTGCTGGGGAAGCCGCTCATGCCGCGGGCCCTGCTGCCGGCGCTTGCGCGGCTCTCGGGCGCGGAGCCTGGTGCCCTTTCGGCGCCGGACCAACCGTTGACGGATCCGCGCGGCCATCGGATTCTCCTTGCGACCGACCATTCCGCGGGCTGTGGCACTGCGCGACATGCCGAGGCAGGCGGGCAATTCTGTTGGGACCGTGTCCCGGATCGAGAGGATGGTGAAGAGCGCGGTGCAGGCGTGTCCTGACGTGAGCCCGACCGACATGCGGTTGCCGCCGACGGCCGGCATCAAGACGGCCACGCACATCCCTTCTCTCGAACGCGATCCGGGCCCGGCGGCGCGGGTCGTCGCGATAGCGTCCTCGCACGGTTCGGGGGAGGGGCCGCGACACGTGCGGTCGTGATGACTGAGGCGATTGCCCGGCCGCTCTGCCGCCGGCGCCTGCTGGCCGCGGTGCGCCGTGCACCGGGCACATGCCGGAGGGAAACAGCCGCGACGTAGTCGGCGGGGACGCCCCCCGTTTCGACTCTGACGGCCGGGCCCTCGCGCCCGCGCGGACGGCCAATCCTGTTGCTCGCGCGGCCGGATGCCGGACTCGGCCCGGACGGGCCGGCGGGCTTCCTGTCCAAGGTGGCGCTATCCCCCGCGCCCGCGCGGGTGAGCGCGCTCGTAGACGTCGATCAGGCCGGACTCGTCGATGTTGGTGTAGACCTGCGTCGTGGAGAGCGAGACATGGCCCAACAGCTCCTGCACGGCGCGCAGGTCGCCACCGGCGGAGAGGAGCTGCGTGGCGAAGGAGTGCCGCAGCGCGTGCGGCGTCGCCGACGGCGGCAGGCCGAGCGCCATGCGCGCCGTCGCCATCGCCTTCTGCAGCACGCGCGGGCTGAGAGCGCCTCCGCGGGCACCCAGGAAGAGGGGCGCGTTCGGACCGGCTGCGTAAGGGCAGAGCGCGCGGTAATGCTCCACGGCCTGCCGTGCGGCGGGGAGGACCGGAACCTCGCGCTCCTTGCCCCCCTTCCCGGTGACGCGAATCACCTCGGCGAGCGGCGCGTCACGCTCGCGCAGCCCGAGCGCCTCGGATATGCGCAGCCCGGACCCCCAGATCAGTGTCAGCGCCGCCTGATCACGCGCCGCGATCCAGGGCGGGGCATCCGCGCTCACCGTGCCGACGAGGGCCCGGGCGCCGTCGACAGCCACCGGGCGGGGCAGGCGGGCGGGGCGCTTCGGCGCGCGCACGACGTGGAGGGCAGCGCAGTCGATGCCCTCGACCGCCTCGAGCCACCGGTAGAAGGCGCGCACGGCCGAGAGCGCCCGGGCGAGCGAGCGCGCCGAGAGGCCCCGGCCTCGCTCGGCCGCCATCCAGGCGCGGAGCTCCGCCAGGGTCACGGTGCCGAGCGCGGCGCGGCCCATGGGCCCGCCGCGATGCTCCGCCATGAAGCCGAGATAGCGGGCGACGTCGCGGCGGTAGGCCTCGACGGTCTTGGGACTGCGGTGCCCGACCGCGGTGAGCTGGGCGAGCCAGCGGGCCATGAGCTCGGCCGCGCCGGCGGAGGCCTCGGCCATCAGGCGACGCCGGCGGCGTCGAGGTGGCGCGCGAGCAGGCGCTCGACCACGCCGCCGAAGAAGGTGAGGAGCTCCGTGCCCTGATCCGGGCCGAAGCGCTCCGGGTCGGAGGCGCCGAAGGCGAGGAGACCCGCCGCCGCGCCGAGATCGAGCCGGATCAGCGCCTCCGACTGCGCCCGGGTCGCCGGGCCGAAGATCAGCTCGGCCTCGCCGCCGCAGGGGCGCAGCGCCACCGGCTCCGCGCCCGGCTCGCCGTCGAGAGCGAAGTACTGCGCGACCGTGCCCTCGGGCACGAGCAGCACGCGGCCGTCGAGGTCGCCGGCGAGCTGGTAGGCCTCCACGATGTCCTCGACCTCGGCCTCGAGGCAGAGCCGCCCCTCGTCGACCCCGACCATGGTCGGGACGTCGCGGGTGAGCCGGCGCAGGAACTCGGGCAGGCCGGCGGCGTCGACGAGGCCGAGCACGGCGCGGTGGAGCTGGCGCGTGCCGGCGACGTTCTCATAGGCCGCCGCGATCACCGAGCGGTTGGTGTGGACGAGTTGCTTGAGTCGTCCCTCGAGCCGCTCGACCAGCCTGTCGCGGAGATCGACGATGTTGCGCGCGCCGCGGGCGCCGTCACCGATCAGCGCGCGCATGACCATGTCGTCGGACAGAACGATCTCGGGGTCGGCGAGGATCAGCGAGCGGATCAGCTCACGCTCCTCCGCGTCCAGCGAGAGCGCCTCGGAAGCGGGCGCCTCCGAAGACGCCCCCGGCGGCGTCCCCGTCGAGCCCGCCGTCATCGATCAGCCGCCACGGCTTCTTCCTTGCGCTCGTCGAGAATCCTCTGGCCGGTCTTGGCCCAGTCTGACAGAAACGCCTCGAGGCCCTTGTCGGTCAGCGGGTGCTCGACCAGCTTGCGCAGCACGCCGGGCGGCACGGTGGCGACGTCGGCGCCGATCGTGGCAGCGGCGGCGACGTGGTTCACGGTTCGGATCGATGCGGCGAGGATCTCGGTCTCGAAGTCGTAGTTGTCGTAGATCTGGCGGATGTCCGCGATCAGCTCCATGCCGTCCAGCCCGATGTCGTCGATGCGCCCGATGAAGGGCGAGACGTATGTCGCGCCTGCCTTGGCCGCGAGCAGCGCCTGGTTGGACGAGAAGCAGAGCGTGACATTGACCTTGTGCCCCGCCTCCGTCAGCGCGCGACAGGCCTTCAGCCCCTCCCAGGTGAGCGGCACCTTGACGACGATGTTGGGCGCGATACCCGCCAGGCGCTTGCCCTCGGCGACCATCTCGCCGGACTCGAGCGCGGTGACCTCGGACGAGACCGGCCCCTCGACGATCTCGCAGATCTCGCGCGTGACCTCGACGAAGTCGCGGCCCGCCTTCATGATCAGCGACGGGTTGGTGGTGACGCCGTCGAGCAGGCCGGTGGCGGCGAGCTCGCGGATCTCGGGCACATCCGCGGTGTCGACGAAGAACTTCATGGGCTCGATCCTTGCGCGCTTGGGCTGCCTCGCGGCGCAATCTAATGCATGCGCCGGAGGGCTCCAACCCCGGATTGCGGAGGTTGGGAGCGAATGAGCGAACCGCGCTTCCGGGCCGGCTCGTCGGTGGCCGTGCTGCTGCCGATGCCCCTCGACGGGCCGCTAGACTATCGGGTGCCCGAGGGCACGATGCTCGGCGAGGGCGACTTCGTCGACGTGGAGCTGGGCAGCCGACGGGCGGTCGGGGTGGTCTGGGGCCCGGGCGCGGGCGGGCTGGAGCCAGGCCGGCTCAAGCCGGTGATGGGACGACTGCCTGTCATGCCCATGCGCCCGGCGATGCGCCGCTTCCTCGCGCGCGCGGCGGACTACACCATGACTGCGCCCGGCATGATGCTGCGCCTGGCGACGCGGGTGCCGGAACTCGGCGCCGCGCCCCGGGTGGTGACGCGCTGGACCCTTGGCGCGGCGCGCCCCGAGCGGATGACGCCGGCGCGGGCGCGCGTGATCGCCGTGCTGGAGGATCACGGCGGACTCGGCTTCCCCGCGGCGGAGCTGGCGCGGCTCGCCGGCGTCACGCCCTCGGTGATCAAGGGGCTCGCCGAGGCGGGCGCGCTGGTCGCGCGCGAGGTGCCTGGCGACGCGCCCTATCCCCCGCTCTGGGGCCAGGCGCGGGGCGCGCACCTCTCCGAGGCGCAGGCCGAGGCGGCCGGGACGCTCCGGCGCGACGTGGCCTCCGCGCGGTTCTCGACCACGCTCCTTAAGGGCGTGACCGGCTCGGGCAAGACCGAGGTCTATCTCGAGGCGGTCGCGGAGTGCGTCGCGGCGGGACGCCAGGCGCTGGTGCTGCTGCCGGTGGTGGCGCTGACGCCCGGCTTCCTCGCGCGCGTCGAGGCGCGCTTC
>JBEPXW010000049.1:0-8301 GCA_041641715.1 Pseudomonadota bacterium | reverse complement strand
GCTGCTCAGCGATGAGCTCGCCCAGCTCGAGCAGAAGGTCTGGGGCGACGCCGACCAGGCCACCGAGGTGGGCATCGCCTGCAACACGGGCGGCGATTGCCCCCACGGCGACCCGGAGGACCTGACACTGGTCGAGGTCCAGGACGCGGACCTCGAGCGCGCCCTCGAGGTCATGGAGTCGGAGGTCCTGCCGCAATGGGCCTCGCGCTGCAGCGCCGCGTGCATCGAGTCCTGGAACGAGACCGCGGGCGAGGTGCTCGGCATCAGCGCCCAGCAGAACTGAGGCAAGGCGGGCGGGGGGCGACAGCCATGCTCCGTCCCCCGCCGCGCGCGTCGTCATGACCGCCGCCCCCGCCGTGGTGCGCGCACTGGACGCGGCGCTCGGCGTCGTCGATCGCGTCGCGCGGGCGGCGGTCATCCTCGGCGGCGTCGCGATCCTGCTCTCCGCCTTCATGATCACCGCCGACGTGATCATGCGCCGCGTCCTCGGCCTCTCGACCTGGGGCGCCGACGAGCTGTCGTACTACGCGCTCGCGATCGCGAGCAGCTGGGCTTTCGCGCACGCGATGCTGGTGAAGGCGCATATCCGCATCGACATGGTCACCAGCCGGCTGCGCTGGCCGCTGCGCTCGGCGTGCAACATTATTGCGCTGCTTGCGATGGGTTTTCTCGCCCTCTTCGCTTGCTACGCAATCCTGCAGGAGGTCGAGCGGGCCTGGTCGCGCGGCACCACCTCGATCACGCGGCTCGAGACACCGCTCTGGATTCCTCAGGGCCTCTGGCTCGCGGGGTTCGTGTTCTTCGCGTTGACGGTGTTTTTCCTGCTCCTGCGGGTCCTCGTCGCGCTCCTGGTCGAGCGCAGCCACGAGACCGCGGAGCACTACGGCGGCACATCCACCATGCAGGAGGAGATCGCGTCCGGCACCGGATCGACCGGAGTCGCGGGAGGCGACGGAGACTGATGCTCGGCACGGCCATCGTCGTCCTGCTCGTTCTGCTCGCGCTCAGCATCCCGGTCGCGGCGGTGCTGTTCATCCTCGCTGTGGTTCTCGACTGGTGGTTCGTGCCGGCGCCGCTCTTCCGCGCCATGAGCCAGCAGCTCTGGGACACGAGCACGAGCTTCATCCTCGTGGCGATCCCGCTCTTCATCATGATCGGCGAGATCCTGCTCCGCTCCGGCATCGCGGCGAAGGTCTACGAAGCGCTCGACTCCTGGCTCTCCTGGCTGCCGGGCGGGCTGATGCACGCCAATATCGGCACGGCGACGCTGTTCTCGGCGACCTCGGGCTCGTCGGTGGCGACCTCTGCGACGGTGGGCACCATCGCACTGCCGCAGGGGCGCCGGTTCGGTTATGACGAGCGGTTCTTCGCCGGCTCGATCGCCGCCGGCGGCACGCTCGGCATCCTTATCCCGCCCTCGATCAACCTGATCATCTACGGCTTTCTCTCGAAAACCTCGATTCCGCAGCTCTTCATCGCCGGGGTCGTGCCGGGGTTCCTGCTGGCGGCGTGTTTCATGGCGATCATTCTCGTCACCTGCATCGCCCGGCCCGCCTGGGGCGGCCAGCGCCGCGGCGCCGACATGGGGACGCGCCTGCGCAACCTGCGCCACCTGCTGCCGGTGCTCGTGCTGTTCGTGTTCATCATCGGTTCGATCTACGCCGGTTGGGCGACACCCACCGAGGCGGCGGCGGTCGGGACCGTGGCCTCGCTTGCCCTTGCCTGGGCGCATGGCGGGCTCTCCTGGCAGATGCTCGGCGATGCGCTCCAGGGCACCATGCGCACCACGGCAATGATCATGCTGATCCTGATCGTGGCGAACTTCCTGAACTTCATCCTGGCCTCGGCGGGGCTCGCCACCAAGCTGATCGGCCTCATCGAGGCGCAGGACCTCAGTCCGACCCAGACGCTGCTGCTCCTGGTGCTCTTCTACATTGTGCTCGGCTTCTTCATCGAGACGCTCTCGCTGATGATCGTCACCATCCCGTTCGTCACGCCGCTGATCGCCGAGCTCGGCTACGATCCGGTCTGGTTCGGCATCCTGCTGATCATCCTGATCGAGATGGCCCTGATCACCCCGCCGGTGGGGCTGAACCTCTACGTCGTCCAGGGCGTCCGGGGCCGGGGAAACCTCGCGGACGTGATGGTCGGCGCGATTCCCTTCGCGCTCACCATGCTGCTCATGGTGGGGCTTCTGATCATTTTTCCGGGTCTTGCGCTCATCCTGCCCGAGCTGGCCTTCCGATAAGGGGGCAGAGCGCGCAGGGTGTGACACCGTAGCGGGACCCCGAGGGGATCGAGCACCATGCCAGCAAGCGGACCCTCGCGGCCTTCGAGGCATTCGTCACGGTTCGCTTGTAGCGCCGTTCGGTCACCCCGTTGCCGTCCCGCGGAACCTTGATTGCCCTCGGGCTTGGCGCCCGGCCGGCTCAGAGCGACTGGCCGCCGGCGAGCTGCAGAAAGCAGGCGGTATCCCCGAGCGTCGTGATGAGATACTGGACATGGTAGAAGGCGCCGTTCGCGGTGTTGCGCAGCAGCGCGCTCGCCGATCCGTCACCGGTTCCGAAGGCAACGACGTCGAAGGGTCCGCTCGTGATGAAGAGCTTGGCCTCGTTCATGGGCATGCAGAACTTCATTGTCCATTCTCCACAATTCGCAATGCCGCTCGAACAGGAACACAATCCTGCCCGATCGACACTTTCCGAAGCCCCGGCGTGCCCTCCGGAAAAACAAAACGCCGCTCCGCAATTTTCGAACAATGCCCGGAGCAAGGCCTGAACACGATGTTACTTGGTCGGCTCGACCGAATAACTTTGTTTCTCATCGTGCTCCGGTTTTGGCGGCATGGCAATCTCGAAGCGTTGTCATTTGGGATGGTTGTGGATATTGGGCCACAAGATGCTCGCTTAGGTGCAGCGTTTTGGAACGCAAGCTCGACAACCGCTTGGAAGGGCCCGGCGCGCGTGGCGCTCAGGCGCGGGTTTTCGGGCTCGGCGGCTCCGCTTCGGCGGCGCCCGTCAGCAGCGGAACGAGCCTGTCGGCATTCTCTCGGGCGTCCTTGCGCCCGAGCGCCACGAGCTCGCTGCAATAGGCGCCGTCGAAGTTGAGATAGCTCGCCAGGCGCCAGTCGCCGGCCCAACTGCCGATGCCCCGGAGCAGCATCCGCACGGGCCACGGCAGCCCTTGTGCGTGGCGGGCCGCGATCTCGCGGATGTCCTCGGAAGGCCGGAGGACGAACGTCTCGACGGGCTGAAGCGGCGTCTGTGCGAGCTGGTCGGGCGTCAGCAGCGAGAGCGTCTGGTTGATCCGGTTCAGGCGCTCGATGTCGACCTCGAGATAGTCGTTGAAGATGATGTCGAGCATGTGCCCGGCGAGCATTCCGAGGCTTGGATAGCCGGACAGGGTCATGTCCTTCAGCGGCGTGATCCTCGGGTCGCGCGGGGCGATGACGAGCAGGCGCCGGGCGCCGAGCCGGATCGCGGGGCTGAGCGGCGCGGTCATGCGCAGGGCGCCGTCGCCGAAGAACTGTCCGTCGATCCTCTGGGCCGGGAACAGGAAGGGCAGCGCCGACGAGGCGAGCACATGCTCGACGCCGAGTTTCTGCCGGACACCGCTTCGCCGCACGCGGGACCATTCCTCGAAGCCGGGCGCACCGTCGAAGAAGGTGACCGCCTGGCCGCTTTCCCGCCCGTAGACCGACGCCGTCAGCGCCAGGGCCGAGACGTGTCCGTCAGCGATCGTCGCCTCGATGGCATCGAAGTCGATCTGCTGCGCCAGGAGCTCTCCGAGCGGCGCATTGTCGAGAAAGGCCCGCGGATTCGCCACCAACCGGCCGCCGCTTGCCGCCATCAGGACCCAGAGGAGGCCGCGGTAGCCGATGGAGAGCGGGTCGGTCTTGTAGACATCGCTGACGCGCAGCCGCGACCAGGCGCGCGCGAGGTGCCTCGCGGCCTTGCCGAAGTTGTCTGCCCGGCTGGCGAGGCTGGCGCCGTTGATCGCGCCGGCCGACTGGCCGACGATCACGCGGAAGGGATTGCGCGGCCCCGGCAGCATCTCCGAGATGGCGCGCAGCACGCCGGCCTGGTAAGCGCAGCGCGCCCCGCCGCCCGCCAGGACGAGCCCGACATCCGCGCTGTCACTCGACATGATGTCCGTCGTCGGCGGTGGCGGGCGGACTTGCCATGTTCTCGGCGCCTCGATGCTCCCGGGTCGGGTGCGCCATCCTATGCTGTGAGGCAGCAACCGGACAGTGCACAGGCTGCGGCAGGAAGCCCGGGTCGCGCGATCGTTACTGAACGCGCGGCCCGGAAGCTCGAATCTGACCTGCTGCCGTGTCCTTTACAGCCCTGTCCGGCCGCCGGAGGGTCCTGGCGATCTGCCGCGCGCTCAGCGGGCCTCTTCCTCCGAGGCGTCATCGCCGGGCGACTCCCCGACCAGAGATTCCCACCCCTCGTCGAGGGTCCAGCCCTTCATCACTTCGGGGATGTCGCGCTCCGAGAACGTCGCCTGGACCGCCGGGCTCGCGGCGAATGCGGCGAGATCGGCGATCTCGTCGCCGGTGATGTCGATCTGGTAGCCGAACTCCGTCGACTGCAGGACCGTCATGGCGACGGCGCCGCGCCACATGCGGGCCGCGAAGGCGAGCGGCTCGATCGGCGCGCCGTCCGGGGGCGCGTCGAGCGCCGGGCCGGCCGACCCGCCGACGCCGTTGACCGAGTGGCAGACGACGCAGCCCTTGGAGGCGAACAGGAATCGGCCGCGCTCGGCATCCGGCGCGGGCAGCACGATCCGCGGTGTCGACGTGTCCTGGGCGCCCGCGCCCGTTCCCACCAGCATCAGCGCCGCTGCGAGGGCGCCCCGGGCGATGCCGCTGAACCGGGTGCGTCCACCAAGATTGTCCATTCTCATTCTCTGCTCCCCTGCCTGATCGAGCGAGGGCTCCGGGCGCGGCCGGGCCCTTGCGCTCCTCCGCGTGTCGCGCTCGTGCATGATTCCGTATGCGCGGGCCGACTGCGTTGACTCAGATCAGGGCGCCGCATCGGCAGCAAGGCCAAGCGGCCGGAGCGCGGCGACGGGCCGAGCGGGACCCCGTTGGGGCGCTACAAGGCGACGCATGACCGATGCGCCTCGTCTGGACTAGGATCGTCGGCCCGCCCGGGCAAGGAGCAAGAGGGATCGCATGGACCAGCGCGGGCCTTCCCGGTTGCGACGCCTTCGGCGCGCCCTGGCGCGCAATTCGAAGCTGCTCGTCGCATTGCCGATCGCGGCCGCCGTCGCCGCGCTCGGGATCGCCGATCCGGACGGCCTGGCGGTGTGGGCCGGCCTCCTCACCTGGACCGTCTTCCGGGCGGTCGACTGGTTCTTTCTCGTGCTGGCCACCGGGCTTCTCGTCATTGCCATGTGGCTCGCGCTCGGGCGTTACGGCGCGGTCAAGCTCGGCCAGCCCGACGACGAGCCCGAGTTCTCGACGCTCTCCTGGCTGGCCATGCTGTTCGCCGCCGGCATGGGCGTCGGGCTCCTGTTCTGGGGCGTGGCCGAGCCGGTGCTCCATTACGCCACCGCGCCGGGCGCGGAGCGCGGCTCCACGCAGGCGGCGCGCCACGCGATGACGGTGACGCTTTTCCACTGGGGCCTGCACGCCTGGGCAGTCTATTGCGTGGCCGCGCTCGCGCTCGCCTATTTCGGCTTTCGCCGGCGCACCAGCTACATGCCCGGCGCCTGCATCGCGAGCGCGTTCGCGGGGCGCTGGGTGGCGCCGGTCGCCTGGCTGGCCGACCTCATCGCCGTGCTCGCCGTGGCGCTGGGGGTCGCGGGCTCCATCGCCATGGGGGTGTTCCAGCTCCAGCGGGGCCTTTTCGTGCTGGGCGGCTTCGACGCCACGTCGACGGCGGTGGCGGGGGCCATCCTGGCGGTGCTGGTGGTCGCCTACCTGCCGCCGCTGGCGCTGCCGCTCGACAAGGGCATCCAGTGGCTTTCGAACGCGAACATGCTGATCGCGGTCGGCGTGCTCGGCTACCTGCTGGTGGTCGGGCCGACGGCGTTCCTGCTTCGCTCCTTCGTTACCGCCTTCGGCGACTACGTGGCCGAGATCGTCCCCCTCAGCTTCCAGCTCTATCCGTTCCAGGGCACGGAGGTGAGCGGCTGGTTCCGCTCCTGGACGCTCACCTACTTCGTCTGGTGGATCGCCTGGTCCCCGTTCGTCGGCGTGTTCATCGCGCGCATCAGCCGGGGCCGCACCATCCGCGAGTTCGTCGCCGGCGTGCTGGTCGTGCCCAGCGTCTTTTCGGTGCTCTGGTTCGCGGTGTTTGGCGGCATCGCGCTCCACCAGGAGCGCTATGGCCTTGGCGGCGTCGTCGCGATCGTGCGCCACGACGTCAGCATCGCGCTCTTCACTCTCTTCGAGCGGCTGCCCTTCGCCGAGGTGCTGAACCTCACGGCGATCGTGCTCGCCTTCGTGTTCCTGGTGACCAGCGTCGTCTCGGCGGCCTACGTGCTCGGCATGATGACGGAGAGCGGATCGCTCGATCCCTCGGTGCGCAGCAAGCTGTCCTGGGGTGTCGTGCTCGCGGCCCTCGGCGCCGCCATGATGCTCTCGGGCAACATCGAGGCGGTGCGGGCGGTGACCGTCACCGGCGCCATTCCCTTCTCGCTGGTCCTGATCCTTCAGGCCGCGGCGCTGATCGCTGCGCTCAGCCGGGACAGCCGTGTCGTCACCGATCCCGTGACCGCCGCGGAGATCCAGGCGAGCCACGAACCGGACGCCGTCCCCGAGGAAGCGCCGGCCTCCGGCGACACCGGCAAGGCGGGCGCGCCATGACGCGTCGCTGGCTCGCCCTCCTCCTCGCCGTCGTGCTGGCTGCCTGCGCGCGCGAGCGCGTTTATCTCGTCGGCGTCCAGGACGAGACCTCCCACACCCTGATGGCGGAGATGCTGTCGGAGACCCTGCGCCGCACCGGGCAGCGCGCGATCCAGGTGCCGTGCGAGGACATCCGCCACTGCACCCAGCTCCTGCGCGCGGGGGACATCGACCTGCTGCCGGCCTATTCCGGCGACGTCATCGCCCTCGGCAGCGGCCGGAGCGCGGAAGAGCTCCGTCTCCCGGGCGGGGTATACCGGGGTTTTGCGGCGCTCGGCATCGCACTCGGCCCGGATCTTGGCTTCGAGGCGCCGTTCCGCGTGATCATGCGGCAGGATCGTGCCGGCGAGGCAGGCATCGAAACCATCGGTGACCTGGCGAAGCTCGAAGGCGGCATCGCCATGGCCGTGCCGGAGGGCTACGCCGCGCGGCCGGGCGACGGCCTCCACGCGCTCGTCCGGCGATACGGCCTCAACCTCGCGCAAGACGGGCCGCAGGTGATCGGGAACGATGCGGACCGCATGGCACAGTTGCTTCGCGGCGCGGTCGACGCGGCGGTGATGCGCGACTTCGGCTACGACCTGGCCGCCTTCGGCGCGGTTGCGCTCGAGGACAATCTCGGCTTCTTCCCCCGTTACCACGCGACAGTGCTCATCGGCCCGTCGGCGGTGGCCGCCGAACTGGAGCTGCGGCGCGCGATGGCGCCGCTGAGCGGCCGGGTCAGGGGGTCGGACATGCGCGACCTGATGCAGGACGTGCTCGCCCATGGCTGGACGCCCGCGCACGCGGCGCGCCGGCTTCTCGTGACCAAGGGTATCGCCGAGGGGCTCGGCCCCGGTATCGAGCGACCGCCCATCGTGCTGGCGCTCGATCCGCGCGACGATCTCGGCGCGCAGAGCGAGATCGCGGCCCGCACGGTCTCCCGCGCCTTCCCGGAGCGCCCCGTCGAGTTCCTCAACGTCTTCGATCCGCTGGGGGCGCTCGCGACCGGCCGTGCGGAGATCGCGCTGGTCGATTCGGAGGATTTCTTCCGCTTTGGCCGCGGCAGGCTCTACGGGCTGCGTGACACCCGGGGCGAGGCCGCGGCCGTGATCGGCGAGCGCCGTCTGTATCTGCTGCGCCGGGCCGGCGCGCGCGGCGGGGACGCGCTCGCCGGCGCGGTCGGCGTGCAGGCCTACGGCAGCACCGCCGGTCGGGTCGCCACGGCGGTCCTGTCGGGCCTCGACCACGAGCCGACGGTGCGAGCGCCGCTCGGCGAGCTGCTCGACCTCCTCGGAAGCGGCGAGATCGACGCCGCGCTGGTGGTCGACTCACCGAGACCGAAAATCATCACGGAGGCATTGCAGGCGCACCGCATCCGCCTCGAGAGTCTGGCGCCGCACGGGGCCGAGCTGCCTCTCTTCCTTTCCGACACGCGCATTCCGGACGGGACGTTCCCGGGCCAG
>JBEPXW010000048.1:0-8309 GCA_041641715.1 Pseudomonadota bacterium | reverse complement strand
TTCGGCGCGGTGATGCTGGCGACGCGCCTCGACAAGGTCGGCGAGGCGGCGGCGCTGCGCGAGACCTCCGTGCTCTTCGCCGCCCTGATCGGCTGGCTCGTGCTCGGCGAGACGGTCGGCCGCACCCGCGCGCTCCTCATGCTCGTCATCGCCATCGGCGCCGTGCGGATCGAGCTGGGGTGACAGCCGCGCATGCGGTCGCTAGATACCCTTCATGACCCAGCCGCCAGCCCAGCCGCGCCCCCTCGTCAAGCTCGCCCTCGAGTTCGGGCCGCTCCTCGTCTTCTTCGGGACCTTCAACTACGGCCGCGAGCTCCTCGGGATCTCCGCGATCCACGGGCTTCTCGCGCCCGTCACCGGCGCCGCGGCGCTGGCGGGGCAGGGCGGGCCGATTCTGCTCGCGACCGCGGCCTTCATGGCGGCGATCGCCGTCGCGATGGGGGCGTCCTGGGCGCTCACCCGCCATGTGCCGCGCATGATGCTCTTCACCGCGGTCATCGTCGCGGTCTTCGGCGGGCTGACCCTCCTGCTCCGCGACGCCACCTTCATCAAGATGAAGCCGACCATCGTCAGCCTCGTCTTCGCCGCGATCCTCGGTTTCGGACTCCTGCGCGGGCGCTCCTACCTGAAGGACCTGATGGGCGAGACGATGCCGCTCGACGGGACAGGCTGGCTCATCTTCACGCGCCGGTGGGTGGTCTTCTTCGCCTGCATGGCGGCGCTCAACGAGCTGATCTGGCGCACCCAGGCAACCGAGATCTGGGTCGCGTTCAAGACCTTCGGCTTCCTGCCGCTGACCTTCCTCTTCGTCCTCAGCCAGTGGCCGCTGCTCAAGCGCCACGCGGTCGAGGAGGGGTGATCCGGCCCGCCCCGCCGGGCCGGCCGCGATGAGCGACCTTCTCGCCGCGCTGCTCTACGGCCTTTTCGCCGGCCTGATGATCCCGGCCGGCGGGCTGCTCGCGCGGGTCGAGCGCCTCCGGCCCCGCTGGCTCGAGACCGAGTTCCGGCACTCCGTCATGTCGTTCGGCGGCGGCGTCCTCGTCGCGGCGGTGGCGCTCGTGCTGGTGCCCGAGGGCATCCGGCATCTCTCGGCCGTCCCGGCGCTCCTCGCCTTCGTCGCCGGCGGCGCCCTCTTCGCCCTCCTGGAGTGGCGCCAGCAGGGGGTGGGCCGGCACGCGCAGCTCCTCGCCATGCTGACCGACTTCGTTCCGGAGGCGCTGGCGCTCGGCGCGCTCATCGCCACGGGCGCGCCCAGCGCGGGGCTCCTCGCCCTGCTGATCGGCCTCCAGAACCTGCCCGAGGGCTTCAACGCCTGGCGCGAGGTCGCCGCCTCGCGAAAGGCGCGGGACCGGGACCGCGTCCTGCCGTTCTTCCTGGCGCTGGCGCTGCTCGGCCCGGCCGCGGCGCTCGCGGGCTACCTGGTCCTCGGCGCGATGCCCGGGCTGACCGCGGCCATCATGCTGGCCGCCGGGGGCGGCATCCTGTTCCTGACCTTCCAGGACATCGCGCCGAAGGCGCATCTCCGGAACCGCCGGGCGCCCTCGCTCGCCGCCGTCGGCGGCTTCGCCCTAGGCCTCCTCGGCCACATGGTGCTGGGGTGAGGCGGCCACGGCGGGCCTGGACGGCGAGTCGAAAAACCGCCCGACTCTAAAAACGTCACAAAAACAATATCTTGACCAGGCGTCCAAATTTGGACGCCGCGCGGGCCCCTCGGCCGGGCGAGCTCAGCCGCCGCGCGCCTTCTCCACCGCCGGCAGGATCTTGTCATGGATGTCCGAGCCCTGGATCGGGCCGATATGCTTGTAGACGATGCGCCCCTCGCCATCGACGACGAAGGTCTCCGGCACCCCGTAGACGCCCCACTCGATGCCGACCCGGCCCGAGCGGTCCGCGCCGATGAGCGTGTAGGGATTGCCGAGCTCGTCGAGGAACTGCTTTGCCCCCTCCTCGCCGTCCTTGTAGTTGAGGCCGTGGACGGCGAGGCCCATGCCGGCGAGGTTCACCAGCTTCGGGTGCTCGGCCCGGCAGGGCACGCACCAGCTCGCCCAGACATTGACGAGCTTCACCCCCGGCTTCGTCAGGTCCGCCGTCGAGAGCCCGGGCTCGCCGGCATAGAGGGGCGGCAGCTCGAACTCGGGCACCGGCTCGCCGATCAGCGCCGAGGGAAGCTCGCGCCCGCCGTCGGGCCGCTGCAGCCCCAGCAGGAACACCGCCAGCACCGCCGCCGCGCCCAGCACCGGCACCAGCATCCAGAGGCGGAAGCCGCCGCCCTGGCCCTCCTCGGGCCGATCGTCGCGCGCCGTCTCCTCCCGCCGGGTCTCGTCGCTCATCGCCTGCGCTCCCGCTCCATCTCGTTCAGCTCGCGCCGCGCCCTGGCGCTCGCGGCAAGGGTCGACCAAAGCAGCCAGCCGAGGATCGCGGCGGTCGCGCCGTAGGCCGCGATCACGTAGACGGCGTAAGCGTCCCCGAACATCATGCCGCCGCCTCCTGCAATCTCAGCGCCCTTGCCCGGCGCAGCCGGATCTCGGTGCGCGCGCGGACCAGCAGGACCGCTATGAAGAACAGGTAGAACGCCACGATCATCAGATAGAGCGGCGTGCGGAAGGCGTCATCCACCCGCTGCCCCTCGGCGAGGCTCAGCGAGGCCCCCTGGTGCAGCGTCGCCCAGAAGTTCACCGCGTAGCGCGACAGGAAGGCGAAGATCACGCCCACCAGGCAGAGCACGCCCGAGAGGTCGGCCGCCTTCTCCGGCTCGTCGATCGTCTCCCAGAGCGCGATGTAGCCGAGGTAGAAGAAGAACATCACCAGGACCGAGGTCAGCCGCGCGTCCCACACCCACCAGGTGCCCCACATCGGCTGGCCCCAGACCGCCCCCGTGATCAGCGCGATGGCCGTGAAGGCCGCGCCCACCGGCGCCGCCGCCTTGGCGACGAGGAAGCTGACATGGTGGCGCCGCACGATGCCGATCGCCGAGGCGACCGCCATCACCACGTAGGTGTTGATCGCCAGCATCGCCGCGGGCACGTGGATGAACAGGATCTTGACCGTCGAGCCCTGCTTGTAGTCTTCGGGCGTCAGCAGCAGCGACCAGATCAGCCCGACGGCCAGCGTCGCGCCCGCCGCGACCCAGAGGGGCGCGAGCAGCCGCTCGGTGACCCGCATGAACTCCGCCGGGTTCGCGTAGCGCCAGATCGACATCGCGCCTCACATAGACGCGCGGGCGCCGCTCGGCAACGGGCCAGAATGACGCTGCCCTGAAAAGGCGATGCGCCGCCCCGGCCGGCAGGGACAGCCGGCTGGGGCACCGTCCTCAATGGGGCGCGTTCGGCGTGAAGAGCCGCTGGCCCTCGAGCTTGTACTCGGCGATCGCCGCCTGGCCTTCGTCCGAGAGCAGCCAGTCGATGAACTGCTGGCCGAGGTCGGCCTTCACGTTCGGGCACTTCCCGGGGTTCACGAGGATCACGCCGTACTGGTTGAAGAGCGCCTCGTCGCCCTCGACGTGGATCTCGTAGTCGCCCTTGTTGCCGAACGAGATCCAGGTCGCCCGGTCGGTCAGCGCGTAGGCCCCCATGCCGACGGCGGTGTTGAGCGTCGCCCCCATCCCCGAGCCGGTCTCGCGATACCACGCGCCGCTGGCCCCGGTGGGATCGATACCGGCGGCACTCCAGAGGGACATCTCCTTCTTGTGCGTGCCGGAGTCGTCGCCGCGCGAGGCGAAGGCCGCCTCCGACTCGGCGATCTTCGCGAGCGCCGGCTCGACGTCATCCATTCCCGAGACGCCGGCGGGATCGGAGGCCGGCCCGACGACGACGAAGTCGTTGTACATCAGGTCTGTCCTTTCGACGCCGTAGCCGTCGGCGACGAACTTCTCCTCGGCGGGCTTGGCGTGGACAAGCAGCACATCGCCGTCGCAGTTGCGCGCGTTCTTCAGCGCCTGGCCGGTCCCCACCGCGACCACGCGCACGTCGATGCCGGATTGCTCCTCGAACTTCGGCAGGATGTGATCGTAGAGGCCGGAGTTCTTCGTCGAGGTCGTGGACTGAACGATGATGAAGTCGTCCTGCGCCGCCGCGCTTCGGGGCGGCGATACCACCGCGGCGAGCACGGCGGCGAGCACGAGGGACCAGCGTATCCGCATCTTTTCTCCTCCCCTGGGATGCGTGGATCAGACGAGCAGCCGTCCGGCGAGGTAGGCCTCGGCCTCGGGAGACTGCGGGCGGTCGAAGAACTCCGCAGCCGGGGTGCGCTCGGTGACGCGGCCCCGGTGCAGGAAGACGACCTCTTCGGCCAGCCGTGCCGCCTGGCCGCGGTCGTGGGTGACGAGGACGACCTTGGTGCCGGCGCTCGCGGCCTCGCCCACCAGCGCCTCGACGGCCGCGGTGGCCTGCGGGTCGAGACTCGCGGTCGGCTCGTCGAGCAGGATCAGGTCGGGCCGCGCCGCCAGCGCCCGCACCATGGCGAGGCGTTGCTGCTCGCCGCCCGAGAGCAGGCGCGCCGGCTGGTCAGCGAGGTGCTCGAGCTGACCGAGCCGGAGCAATTCGGCCATGCGCCCGCGCCGCTCCGTCCACGGCACGCCATAGACCCTCAGCGCATGAGCCAGGTTGGCGCGGGCCGAGCGGCGCAGCAGCACGGGGCGCTGGAACACGACCGCGATCCGGTTCTTCGCCGCCGCGGGGGCGCCGCCGTAGCGGATGCGGCCGCGCGCCGGCGCGATCAGCCCGGCGATCAGGCGGATCAGGAGGCTCTTGCCGGCGCCGTTCGGACCCATGATGCAGGTGACCGGTCCGGGCCGCAGGGTGAGCGAGACGCCGTCGACGAGGCGCTTCTCGCCGGCCTCGAAATGCACCGCCTCGAGCTCCACCGGCCAGATGCCGTCCCGCTCGCCCATGGCGGTCGTGTCACGCATGTCGCGCAGGTCACGCATGGGCCATCCGCGCCGCGCTCGCGCGCAGGCCCATCAGCGCTGCGTTGATGATGAGCGAGAGCGAGATCAGGATGATCCCGAGCCCGAGCGCCAGCGCCAGGTTCCCCTTCGATGTCTCGAGCGCGATCGCCGTGGTCATCACGCGGGTGACGTGGTCGATGTTGCCGCCGACGATCAGCACCGCGCCCACCTCGGCGAGGGCCCGGCCGAGCCCGGCCAGCGCCGCCGTGATCAGCGAGTAGCGCGCGTCCCAGAGGAGCGTCGCCATCGTGCCGGGACCCGAGGCGTTCATCGAGCGCAGGAGCTCGTCGTACTCGCCGTGCAGGTCCTCGATCACCTGCCGCGTGAGCGCGGCGATGATCGGCGTGACCAGAATCGTCTGCGCGATGATCATCGCCCATGGCGTGTAGAGGAGCTGCAGCACCCCGAAGGGCCCCGCCGCCGAGAGCATGAGATAGACGCCGAGCCCGACCACGACCGGCGGCAGGCCCATCATGGCGTTGACGAAGACGGTCACCGCGGCGCGTCCGCGAAAGCGCCCCACGGCGAGCCCGGCGCCGATCGGCAGGCCGATCAGGCACGAGATCGCCACGGCGCCGAGGCTGACGCGGAGCGAGAGCGCGATGATCTCGAGGAGATCCGCGTCCCCCGATGTGATCAGCGCGAACGCCTCGCCGAAGGCGGCTCCGAAGTCCTGCATGGCGTCACTTGCCTATGCCGTTTGGCGGCGTTTCGACGCATTCTGTGTCGAAATTTACGGAATGCAATGAAAACCGTGGGATTGGACCAGATTTGTCGGGTGATGCAAGCCGCGTCCCGTTTTCGCCGCCGTCCAACCGTGCGACGCGAAAGGCGGCGACCGACGGATCGCGCCGTTAACCATAAAAACTGCCCACGCGGAATTTCTTGTGAAATCAATATGTTGATCACGTGTCCACGCGTGGACACGTGGCGGTGGCCACGATGTCTAATCTCTCTCGGCTCCCCGGCGGCGCTACCGGCGAGCGAAGCGCGGCTCGCCGAAGGTTACGACCGGGCGGGCGCGGCCCAGCAGCGCCACCTCGCGGAAATGGTCGAGAATCGCCGCGGTCGGCGCAAAGAGATCGTGGCCGAGCGTCGGGATGAAGAGCGAGAACACGCCGGGCTCGTGCTCTGATCCCCTTGCCTCGTCGCGGTTGCCGCCGCGCCCGGGGCCGGCGAAGAGGTCGCCGAGCGGCACGTGGAAGAGCGCCGCGATCTCGGCCGGCGACGGGCGCGGCTCGGCGCCGGCGCCGAGCCAGACGACGAAGGGCGCCACGAGGTATCCCGAGCGTGTCGGCAGGTCGTCGAGCCGCCCGAGCACCCGGTCCGGAGCCGCCGTGATGCCAAGCTCCTCCGCAAGCTCGCGCCGCGCCGCCGCGAGCGCGTCCTCGCCGGGGTCGATGCGCCCGCCGGGCAGGGCGTACTGGCCGGCATGGCTCGACATGCGCGCGATCCGCCGGGTCAGGAGCAGCGCCGTCTCGCCATCCGGGCCGGGCGCGAGACCGATGACCACCGCGGCGGGCTTCAGCCCGCCCGGAGCAAGGGCGCGGCGGTCATAGCCGGCAAGGTTGGCCGTTATGCGCGCCCGTGTTTCCGCGGTGTAGGGCCATGACTGCCCGTTCATCCCGTGCCCCCGCGCCGCGGGGCCCTCCGGCCCCCGGGGGCGAGCATTGCGCCGGCCGGGGCGCGTGGCAAGCAGGAAGCGGAAAAGTCTTGTCGGTCGCGGCGCTGGCGCGCATCACTCGACACCACGGCGGTGCGCCGCCTGGCGAAAAGGGCGAGGGGGTGCGGGCAGCGGCGGATCCGGGCGGCTCCACGGCCCTGGCGATTCTCGTGAACGTCGGCGGGATCTTTCTCCTCGACGTCATGGGGGCGATCATCAAGCACCTGTCGACGGGCCCGGGCGGCTACGGCGCGGCCGAGCTCTCGGCCTGGCGCAATCTTTTCGCCATGGCGCCGGCCCTCGTCGTCCTCTGGCTCTCGGCGGAGTGGCGCGCGCGGGGGCGCCGGTTGCGCATCCGGCAATGGCCGCTCGCCTGGCTCAGGGGCGCCTTCGTGGCGATGGCGCAGTTCCTGTTCTACCTCTCGCTCGCCCGGCTGGCCTTCGCCACCGCATCGACCATCACCTTCGCCATGTCGTTGTTCATTGTGGCCTTCTCGGTTCCGCTCCTCGGCGAGCGCGTGGGCGCGGTGCGCTGGGCGGCGGTGGTCGTCGGCTTCGCCGGGGTCGTCTGGGTGATGCAGCCGGGGACCGACGCGTTCACCTTCGATGCGCTGCTCCCTCTGGGGGCGGCGGTGGGGTATGCGCTGACCTCGGTGACGGCGCGGCTGTTCGACGACGACGTGCAGACGGCGCTGATCAATCTCTACGCCAACACCGCTGCGCTGGCCGGGGCGGTGCTCTTGGCGCTCGTGACCGGGGGGTTCAGCCCGGTCGCCTCGATCGCCGACCTCGGTTGGCTCGTCGCGATGGGCGCATTCGGAGGATGTGGCGTCCTCTGCCTCATCATCTCGTTCCGGATGACAGAGCCGAGCAACCTCGCGCCGTTCAACTATTTCGGCATCCCGATCGCTTTCGCACTGGGCTGGCTGATCTTCGGTGAGGCGCCGTTCGGTCAGCTCTTCCCCGGGGTGATCCTGATCGTGGGCGGCGGGCTGATGATCGTGTGGCGCGAGCGGCAGCTCCGGCGGCGTCGATTCTGAGGGTTTTCTTCGGTAGTGCTTTGGTGGCCCTTCAGTAGTACCGGCAACCGGCATCGCGGCCACGGCGCGCGCCGCGGCCGCCGGGTATACGGGCGCCGGCCGAGGGTTACTCGACGCTGTTCAGCAGGAGCCGCATGGCCTGCGCCAGCGTGCCCTCCGCGTCGGCATGGTTGCCGGCCTCGTGCATCTCCATGCCCTGGTCGCGAAGGGTCTGAACCTCGGCCCTAACGTCGTCGCTAACCTCCAGGCCGGCGAGGGCGTTGTCGATGGCCGCGGCGTCGGCCGGGCAATGGCCGGCAAGCGCCGGCGTGGCGATTAGTACGGCGCCTGCAGCCAGTATGGAAAGCCTCGTCATGGTCGTTCCTCCCTTTCGCCGGCCTTTCCGGGTCAAGCCACGGGCCGGCTGGCCAGACTATAGCACGGCGCAGTGGGATTGAGGTGGGGCCCGGTCGCGCTAGATCACGGGATCGTGAGTAGGCGCCGGGCCGGCGCAACGGGACAAGATGACCGCGTCGGGTTCCCGGCGTGGCGGGACAACCGGAGGAATCGCATGGACTTTCTGACGCCCTACAGGTCCTATCTTCTTTCCGTGCTCCGCATCATGTCGGGGCTCTTGCTGCTGCAGCACGGCACGACGAAGTACCTCTCCATTCCCGCGTCG
>JBEPXW010000047.1:0-8371 GCA_041641715.1 Pseudomonadota bacterium | reverse complement strand
CACCGGCGCGGCGGCGCTCGCCACCTTCCTCGTCGTCGGCTTCGCCATCCACAACGTCTCCGAGGGCGTCGCCATCGCCGCGCCGCTGGCCGGCGAGCGTCCCGGCGGCGCCACCTTCGCCGGCCTCGCCGCGCTCGCGGGCCTGCCGGCGGTTCCGGGCGTCCTGCTCGGCGCCGCCTCGGTCGGCCCGTACTGGGTGGCGCTCTGCTTCGCGGTGGGCGCGGGGGCCATCCTGCAGGTGATGCTCGAGGTCGGCGCGCTGGCGTGGCGCGGCGCCGCCGCGCCGGATGCTAGCCCCGCCCTCAATCTGGTGGGCGCCACCGCCGGCCTAGCCGTGATGTACGCGACGGCGCTGCTGATCTAGCGGCGCGCCCCGGGCGTCCCCGGACGGGCGGTCGGGTACCATCGACTCTTATACAAGAGTCGCGACTCTTGTATAAGAGTCGGGAGGAATCGCGATTAGATTCCGTCCTATTTCCGGGACGGCCAATGTCCCGGAGGAAATTCGTAGGATTAAGAGACTTCGTTTCCCCCGAACATCGGCCGGACTTCCTCATCCGCGGAAGGAAGTTTTTCCTTCCAGTTCCCCGCCGCGCCCCTTAAGCAGTTCCCCCGGAATCCTGAGCGCAAGAAGGAACGGGGGGACCCCATGAGCTACGGTTTCGACACCCTGCAGATCCATGCCGGCGCCCGGCCCGACCCCGCCACGGGGGCGCGGCAGACGCCGATCTACCAGACCACCGCGTATGTTTTCCGCGACGCCGATCATGCGGCGGCCCTCTTCAATCTGCAGGAAACCGGGTTCATTTACTCGCGGCTGACCAACCCCACGGTTGCCGTGCTGCAGGAGCGCATCGCCGCGCTGGAGGGCGGCACCGGCGCGGTGGCTTGCTCCTCGGGCCACGCAGCGCAGATCATGGCGCTTTTCCCGCTGATGGGGCCGGGTGACAACATCGTCGTCTCGAACCGGCTCTATGGCGGCACGGTCACCCAGTTCAGCCAGACCATCAAGCGCTTTGGCTGGGAGGCGAAGTTCGTCGACATCGACAAGACGGGCGAAATCTCAAGGGCCTGTACCAAGCGCACGAAGGCCATTTTCTGCGAGTCGATCGCCAACCCCGGCGGCCACGTCGCCGACCTGCCGAAAATCGCCCAGGTGGCCGAGCGGAAGGGCATCCCGCTAATCGTCGACAACACCTCGGCCACGCCTTACCTCTGCAAGCCGATCGAGATGGGCGCGACGCTGGTGGTGCACTCGACCACCAAGTATCTCTCCGGCAACGGCACGGTGATGGGCGGTGCGGTGGTCGATTCCGGCACCTTCGACTGGTCCGCCTCGGACAAATTTCCGTCACTCAGCCAGCCCGAGCCCGCTTATCACGGGCTCAAGTTCCACGAGACCTTCGGCCACCTCGGCTTCACCATGCACGGGCACGCGGTGGGTCTGCGCGATCTCGGTGCCTGCCAGAGCCCGATGAACGCCTTCATCACGCTTCTCGGCATCGAGACGCTGAGTCTCCGCATGGAGAAGCATGTCGCCAACGCCGTGAAAGTGGCGAATTGGCTCGAGGGGCACCCGAAGGTCGCGGAGGTCACTTACGCGGGGCTTAAGTCGAGCCCGTGGTATCGCAAGGGGCGCAAGATCTGCCCGAAGGGCGCGGGCGCGATCTTCACCTTCCGGCTAAAGGCCGGCTACGAGGCCTGCGTTAAGCTCGTTGATTCCGTTGAGCTTTTCAGCCACGTGGCGAACCTCGGCGATGCGCGCTCGCTGATCATCCACTCGGCCTCGACCACCCACCGGCAGCTCACGCCCGAGCAGCGCGCGGCGGCAGGGGCGGCGGACGACGTGGTGCGGCTGTCGATCGGCATCGAGGACCCGGACGACCTGATCGCCGACCTTGAGCAGGGCCTGGCCCAGCTCGGGGGGTGAGCGCGGGAGCCGCGCCGAAGGGTTTCCTTCGGCAGTGCTCCGGTAGTGTTCCGGTCGTGCTTTGGTGGTGTTGCGGTGATGCCGGAGGCCGGGTTCGGTCCCGGCCGCCGGAACGCCCCTCAGCGCCGGGCCCCCTTGTTCACGAGCAGGATTCCCGTGAACACCAGGGCGGCGCCGATCGCCTGCGCGGGCGCGATGGTCTCGCCGAGGAAAAGCATGGCCAGGGCGGCCCCGAAGACGGGCATGAGGTGGATGAACTGGCCGGCCCGCTGCGGGCCGATCTCAGCGACGCCGTAGGACCAGCAGAGGAAGGCGAAGAGCGAAGCGAAGACGGCGATGTAGAGGACCGCTGCCCAGGCCGCCGGCGCGAGCTCGATCGTTAGCGAGCGTGCCAGCGCGACTGTCGCCGGCAGTAGCAGGGCGAGCGCCACCACGATGCTCGCCGCGAGGGTCACGTCCTGCGGCAGGTCCGCCGGACGCTGCCGCAGGAGGAGCGAGTACGCCGCCCAGAGCACGACGGCCACGAGCATCCAGAGATCGCCCCGGTTGACCTCCAGCGCCGCCAGCATCGCCGGGTCGCCACGGGTTATGAGGACCGCAGCGCCGCCGAGCGAGACCAGAGAGCCGACCCATTGCATCGGCCGCGGCCGGCCCATCCCGATCAGGGCGGCTCCGACCAGGATTGCGGCCGGAGCGAGCGCCAGCATCAGAAGCGCGTTGATCGCCGTTGTGTCCCTGAGCGCGACGTAGACCAAGGTGTGGAATGCCGCCACGCCCGTGACGCCGAGCCCGGCCACGAGGCGCCACTCGCGGAGCACCACGTCCCACTGGGCGCGCAGCGAACGGACGACGAAGGGCAGGAATAGCGCGAGGCAGACCGACCAGCGGACCGTGTTCAGCAGGAGGGGGTCGATGTCGCCTCTCAGCGCCCGGCCTGCGACGAAGTTGCCGGACCAGAAGAGCGCCGCGAGTCCGAGCGCCAGATAGGCGCGCCAAGCCAATGCCGGGCCGGCCTCCCGGTGCAATGCGGTCGCTTGCGGTGTGTCTCGCATGATGTCGCCTCCCGAACGGACACGGGCCACGCGTCGGTGCCCGTGCCCGAGTATCGAGGCGAAGGAGGGTGCCGCGCATGAGGCCGCTGCCCCATGCACGCGGGATTTTCCGGGGATTGTGTGCGTTTCCCTTGGGACCCCGGTCCCGGCGGTCAGGGGCCAACGCCGTGGTCGCGGGCGAAGGCGATCGTCTCCGCGCGGGTCTTCAGGCCGAGCTTGGAGAGGATGCTGGTGACCTGGTTGCGCACGGTCTTCTCGCGCTTTTGCAGGCGCTCCGCGATCGCGCCGTTGGCGAGGCCGAGGGAGACCAGCCGCAGGACCTCTAGCTCGCTCGGCGTCAGCGCCTGGAGCGTCGGAGCCGCCCGCACGGTCTCCGGGCCGACGAAGGCACGCAGCTCCTCAAGGAAGCGCGGCCAGGCGGGCTCGGTTTGGAGCAGCACGTGGTTGCTACTCTCGAGGGGCGCGAACCGCGCCCCCGGGATCAGGCTCGCCAGGAGGCGGCCCTCCTCGAAGGGCACCCGCGCGTCGCCCCGCGCGTGCATCACGAGAGTCGGCACCCGCAGGCGGGACGCGGCGTCCGTGACGTCGACGTCGTGGAAGGCATTGAGCGTCCGCGCCGCGTTCTCGGGCGTCGTCGTCAGGCGCTCGAGATCGCTCCACCAGCGATGCTGCTCCGGCGCGCCGCCGGGGATGAAAAGGTTGGTGAAGACCTGCCTGAAGGCGGCGTTTTCCCGGCCCCAGCCGACCCGGGCCAGGTTCTCCAGCGTCTCGGCCTCTAGTCGGGCATCCGGCGTTTCGCCCCGTCGCAGCAGGCCGCGCGCATAGGCGCCGACCAGGACGAGGCGGGAGACCTTTTCGGGGTGGCGCAGTGCGTAAGCCACGGCGATCGCGCCGCCCTGGGACATGCCGAGGAGCGGAAAGCGGTCCAGCCGCAGGCTGTCAACGACCGCCTCTAGATCGCCGACCCAGGCGTCGAGCGAGAACTCGGCCACGTCCCAGTCCGACAGCCCGCAACCGCGCTGGTCGTAGCGGATGTAGGTGTGCCGCTTCGACAACTCGTCGACCCAGGGGCGCCAGACCGGGCTCTCGAGGTCGTGTTCAACGTGGCTGAGCCAGTGCGCCGCGCGGAGCAGCGGCGGCCCCTTGCCGGTCGACGCGATCGCGATCCGGCTGCCGTCGCGGGCCGTGCAGAATCGTATTGTCTGCCGGTGGGGCACTGATGCGGATCCCTCGCCGGGTTGTCTCCCCCGCGCGAGACTACCGCCCCGCGGACGGCAGGGGAAGGCGGGCGCGGCGCCGGCCCCCGTCCTCAGATCGCCGTCTCGCGGGCATGGGCGAGGTAGATCTCGCGGAGCCGCTTCGCCACCGGGCCGGGGCGGCCTTCACCGATCGTCGCGCCGTCGATCTCGACCACCGGGCAGACGAAGAGCGAGGCGGCAGTGACGAACGCCTCCGCCGCAGCTTGGGCCTCGGCGATGGTGAAGGGGCGCTCCTCGACCTTCATCTGCGCCTCCTCGGCGAGCTTCAGGACCGAGGCCCGCGTGATCCCGTGCAGGATGTCGTTCGAGAGCTGGCGCGTGACGATGGTGCCGTCCGTGGTCACGATGTATGCGTTGTTGGAGGTACCCTCCGTCACGTAGCCGTCCTCGACCAGCCAGGCGTCGTCCGCGCCTTCGGCCTTCGCCTGCATCTTGGCGAAGGACGGGTAGAGCAGCTGCACGGTCTTGATGTCACGCCGGTGCCATCGCAGGTCGGGCTGCGAGACCACCTTGATGCCGTGCCTCGGCCCCTCGTCGTCCTCGAAGGCCTTCTCCTGGGTGAACATCACGAGGCCGGGGGCGGCGTCCCGGGGCCAGACGAAGTCGCGGTCATGGGCGCCGCGCGTAACCTGGAGGTAGACGACACCCTCGTCGAGATCATTGCGGCGGACAAGCTCGCGGTGGATCTCGAGGAGCTCGTCGTCGCTCACCGGCGCGGTCATCCGGAGCTCGCGGAGCGAGCGGTGCAGCCGCGCCACGTGGCCCGGGTAGTCGCAGAGCTTGCCCCCGATCACCGAGGTCACCTCGTAGACCGCGTCGGCCATGAGGAAGCCGCGATCGAAGACGGAGATCTTCGCCTCTTCCTCGGCCACGTAGTCGCCGTTCACGTAGACGGTGCGGCTCATCTCTCGCTCCTCTCAGCGGCGGCTCAGCCCCAGAGCGCGGCGCTCGGGGGGTGGACGCCCTTCTCGTCGTATGTCAGCGGGTTTTCGCGGTCCTTCGCAAGCAGGAGCGGGCCGTCGAGGTCGACAATCTCCGCCCCCTGCGCCACCAGCACCGCCGGGGCCATGGAGAGCGAGGTCGCCAGCATGCAGCCGACCATGACGCGCAGCCCCATCCGCTCGGCCTCGGCCTTGAGCTTCAGCGCCTCCGTCAGGCCGCCGGTCTTGTCGAGCTTGATGTTGACCATGTCGTACTTGCCGGCGAGCCCCGCGAGCGAGGCCGTATCGTGGCAGGCCTCGTCGGCGCAGACGGTGAGCGGGCGCGCCATTTCGGCCAGCGCGGCGTCGTCCCAAGCGGGCAGGGGCTGCTCGACCATGGCGACGCCGAGGCCGGCGAGCTCCGGGGCGAGCTTCTCGTAGGAGTCCTTCGTCCAGCCCTCGTTGGCGTCGACGATGATGGTCGCCTCCGGCGCCCCCGCGCGCACGGCGCGGATGCGCTCGAGGTCGCCCTCGCCGCCGAGCTTGACCTTGAGGAGCGGGCGGTGGGCGTGCTCGGCCGCCTTCGCCCGCATCTTGTCGGGCGTGTCGAGGGAGAGGGAGTAGGCGGTGACGAGCGGCCTCGGCTCCGGGAGACCGGCGAGCTCCCAGACGCGCCTGCCGGCGATCTTGGCGCGGAGGTCCCAGAGGGCGCAATCCACTGCGTTCCGCGCCGCGCCCGGCGCCATGATCGCGTCGAGGGCGACCGCCTCCGGGTCGTCGCCAAGGTCGCGCGCGGCGGCCTCGATGTCGGCAACGACGCCCTCGCCGAACTCGTCGTAGCGAGGGTAGGGGCGGCACTCGCCCCTCCCGACGTGGTCGCCGAGGCGGGCCTCGGCGGTGACCACCTCGACCTCGCTGACGGTGCCGCGCGAGATGGTCCAGGCTCCGGCGGTCGGGAACCGCTCGATGCGGGCGGTGAGGGTGATGCCGGTCACAGCGCCTCCACGAGACGGCCGGCGCCGTGGCGGAACGGGTCGACGCAGGGCAGGCCGAGGCGCCGCTCCGTTTCGGCAAGGTAGCTCTCGGCGTCCGCCTCGCTCAGCGCCTGGGTGTTGATGGCGCAGCCCACCACGCGGCAGTCGGGGTTGACGATGTGCGCGAGGCGGAGCGCGAGGTCGCGCAACTCCTCGAGCGAGGGCACGGGGAAGTGCGGCAGGCCGCGCAGGTGCTCGCGCGTCGGCTCGTGGCAGAGGACGAGCGCGTCCGGCTGGCCGCCATGGATCAGCGCGAGTGTAACGCCCGAGTAGGAGGCGTGGAAGATCGAGCCCTGGCCCTCGATGATGTCCCAGTGGTCGGGGTCGTTTTCGGGGGTGAGCCACTCGACCGCGCCGGCCATGAAGTCGGCGATCACGGCGTCAAGGGGGATGCCGTCGCCCTCGATCAGGATGCCGGTCTGGCCGGTGGCGCGGAAGTCGGCGTTCATGCCGCGCTCCTGCATCGCACCCTCGAGCGCGAGCGCCGTGTACATCTTGCCGCAGGAGCAGTCCGTGCCGACCGCGAGCAGCCGCTTGCCGGCGCGGCGCTTGCCGTCGGCGATGGGATATTTCCTGTTCGGCACACGCACGTCGTGGAGCGTCCGGCCCGCGCGCTGCGCCGCCTCGACCAGCTCGGGCGTGGCGTTCAGGTGGGTGTGAAGCCCGGCGGCGACGTCCATGCCGGCCTGGAGCGCGGCGATCATCACCTCCTTCCACGGGTCCGAGAAGAAGCCGCCGCGGTTGGCGACGCCGATCACCAGCGTCCGTGCGCCGGCCTTCACGCCCTCCTCGATGGTCATGTCGTCGAGCCCGAGATCGGCGTTGCACCCCTCCATGCGGAACTGGCCGACGCAGGTTCCGGGGCGCCAGTCGCGGATGCCCTGGGCGACCTTGGCCGCGAGCTGATCGGGCGCGTCGCCGAGGAAAAGCAGGTAGGGCTGCGGGATGGACATGACACTCGTTCCCTGACGGACACCGGCACGACACGGTTCATAGCGAACCGGCGGCGCCCGCGTGGCGCCAGCTGCGAGAATTCAGGGAACCAGCGGCGCCGTCAAGACGCCGCTCAGGCAGCCCGCCTCGGCGGCGTCTCGTGCTGGTCGTCGGGGAGGCCGATGGTCTCGAGCCGGGCGAGGGTGGCCGGGACGGCCACCTCGTCCGGGACGGCGCAGAGCCCGGCGCGCGTCGCCCAGCGGCCGAGGCCGGGCTCGGCGGTCAGCACCGCGAACGGCATGGCCAGGATCAGCCCGGTCAGCATCGGCGTGGCCCAGGCGACCGTGGAGAGCCCGGAGCCGACCCAGATGGTGAGCAGGAGGCCGAAGCCGAAGACGGCCTGCGGCCAGAGCCCGCGCGCCGCGTCGCCCCAGAAGAGGCGGTAGCTGTCGCGCCGCTGTCCGCTCCAGATCACCGAGCGGCCGAGGACGAGGCCGGCGAGGAAGAGCGTCACGCGCAGCGCCACGACGGGCGCGAGCAGGATCGAGAAGAGCATTTCCGCGAGCCCGCCGAGCGCGAAGCGCAACCGCCCGCCGTAGCGGGCCGAGGCACCCGGCGTCAGCGCGATGTCGAGGAGGCCCATCAGCTTCGGCACAAGGCTGACGGTAAACATGATGAAGAACATGGCGACGCCGACGGCGAGGTTGATCTGGCTGGCGTCGCCCTCGACCAGCTTCGCGGCAGCGGCGAGCGTCATCAGCATCCAGGCCGGCGCGCCCATGTACATCATGATCGCGGTGACGAGCTGGAAGCGCGAGACCGGGTGGAGGCCGCGCAAACCGAGGAGCTTCCAGTACTGCATGTTGCCCTGGCACCAGCGCAGGTCCCGCTTGGTGAAGTCCATCAGCGTGGGCGGGTTCTCCTCCCAGCTCTCGCCCTCGACGGGGATCACGCGGACCTCGTAGCCGGCGCGGCGCATCAGCACCGCCTCGACCTGGTCGTGGCTGAGGATGTGCCCGCCGAGCGGCGGCCGGCCCGGCAGCACCGGCATGCGGCAGTAGCGGCGGAAGGGCGTCATGCGGATCAGCGCGTTGTGACCCCAGTAGGGGCCGCACTCGCCCTGCCACCAGGCCGCGCCGATGGTGTGGCTGCGCATGCCGTGGCGCATGCCGAACTGGAAGGTCCGCGCGAAGGCCGAGGCGGTCGGGGTGCCTACCACGAGGCTCTGCAGGATGCCGAGGCG
>JBEPXW010000046.1:0-8607 GCA_041641715.1 Pseudomonadota bacterium | reverse complement strand
GCTCTCGGCCAGCGCCGCGATGCACCCCTCCCGGATGCCAACATCCGCCCGGAACGTGTCCGACGCCGTCGAAACCGTGCCGCCGCGGATCACAAGGTCGTACTCGCTCACAGGTGCCTCCTGTCCTAGGCCCCAGCCTGTCGGTTCAGCCCGGCGTGCCGTCCGGATGAATCACCCCGGTCTGCCCGGTGATGCGCTGGTAATGCTCGACCCGCCGGTGCCGCTTGAAATCGAAGATCGTGGCCTTGCCGAAGGCGCAGGCATCCATATCGCAGGCGTGGACGAGGAGCTCATCACCCTCAGACCGGGCACGCGCCACGACCTGGCCGTCCGGGTCGACGATGATGCTGCCGCCGAACATGTGATGGCCGTCCTCGCTGCCCGCCTTGGCGACGCCCACGACCCAGGCCGAGTTCTGGTACGCCCCCGCCTGCATGGATAGGTCGGAGTGGAAGAGCCGCGTCTCGATCGGCTCCTCCGGCTTCTGCGAGTTCGCGGACGGGGTGTTGTACCCCAGCATGATCAGCTCAGCCCCTTGCAGGCCGAGCTCGCGATAGGCCTCGGGCCAGCGCCGATCATTGCAGATCAGCATGCCCATCCACGCCTCCATGTTGCGCCAGACCGGAAAGCCGAGGTCGCCCGGCTCGAAATAGCGCTTCTCGAGATGCTGGAAGCTGCGCTCGGGATCGAACTCGGCATGGCCCGGAAGGTGCACCTTGCGGTACTTGCCGACGATGTTCGCGTCATGGTCGGTCAGGATCGACGTATTAAAGTGGCGGCCCTCCGGCGTCAGCTCGGCGTAGCCGAAGGAGATCGCAATCCGGTACTGGCTCGCCTGATCGAAAAGTGGCCGGGTCTCCGGGCCGGGCATCTCGCGCTCGAACCAGCGGTCCACTTCGACCTGGTCCTCCATGTGCCAGCGCGGGAAGAAGGTGGTGAGCGTCAGCTCCGGGAAGACGACGAGATCGCAGCCCGCCGCCTTCGCCTGCTCCAGGAGCGCCAGCATCCGTCCCACCACGTCGCCCCGGCTGTCGGCCTTCTGTATCGGGCCCATCTGGGCCGCGCCGATTACAATCTCGCGCATTCGCATTCCTCCTGATCGATCCTCCGCAGGTTGGGCCGAGGCGGCGCAGAGGTCCAGAGGGAAGGACAGCTCACCTGCCGGTCAACGGCAATTTGTTGACACCGCGGCGAGGCGTCGGCTCAGCTTGAGCCATGGCCCGGCCGATCGTCCTTTACGAGAACCTGCGCACCATTGCCTACGCTCCGTTCTACCGCGCGGTCGAGCAGGGCGACTGGGCCGCGGAGGGCGTCGAGGTCGAGGTCCGCCTCTCGCCCGAGCCCGTCGAGACGGCGCAGGGCCTTTTGGAAGGACGCGCCGACGTCTCCTGGGGCGGGCCCATGCGCGTGATGCTGCACCACGACCGTGACCCGGAGTGCGGGCTGGTGTGCTTCGGCCAGGTGGTAGCGCGCGACCCGTTCATCCTGCTGGGCCGGGAGCCGAACCCGCGCTTTCGCTTCGACGACCTTCGCGACAGGAAAATCGCCGTCGCCGCAGAGGTGCCGACGCCTTGGATGTGCTTCCAGGACGACCTGCGCCGGGCCGGGATCGACCCGGCCGGCATCGACCGGGCGCCGGACGCGCCGATGGCCGAGAACCTAGAGCGCCTCGCCGCCGGCGCCGTCGACGTCGTCCAGGTCTTCGAGCCCTATGCCGCCCGGGCGGAGGCGGAGGGGATCGGCCATGTCTGGCACCGATTCGCGGCGCGGGGCGACCTCGGCTACACCTCGTTCTACACCACGCGCCGGTTCTTGGCCGGAAACGGTGAGACGGGCCGGGCGCTCGTCCGCGGCATCCACCGGGCCGTGACGGCGCTCTACAGGGAGCCGGCCGAGGCCACGGCCGCCATAATAGCAGGCTATTTCCCCGACTTGCCCGCCGCGACCCTCACGCGAGCCATCGCGGGCTATCGTGCCTCCGGCCTCTGGGCGCGTACACCTGCGTTGCCCGCCGCGACGGTGGTCGCCCTGAAGGCGGCCCTACTTTCCGGGGGCCTGATCGAGCGGGACATCCCCTGCGAGCATTTCGTGGACGACACGCTCTGGCCATAACGACGAGGGAGCAGCGCATGACCGACCGGATACCCGCCATCGACATAGCCCCGTTTCTTGCCGGCGACCCGGAGGGCAAGCGTCGGGTGGCCCGCGAGGTCGGGCGCGCCTGCGAGGAGATCGGCTTCCTCGTCATTTCCGGGCATGGCGTGCCGTCCGTGACCGTCGAGACGCTGGTCGAGCGCGGCTTCACCTTCTTCGACCAGCCCGCGGAGGAGAAGAGCCGCTGGCATCCGACCGGCGAGGCGAAGCAGCGCGGCTATCATGGCATGGCGACACGTGCGCTCTCCGCCACGCTGGGCAAGGACGCGCCCAAGGACCTGCGCGAGAGCCTGTTCCTAGGGCCTCTCGACGATCATGCCGCCGCCTTCGCCCACCTCCCGGAGGCCGGCACCGCCTACGCGCCGAATCTGATTCCCAATCGGCCGGAAGGAATCGACGAGGCGCTGACCGGGATGTATCGCGCCTACGAACGGCTGGCCGGCGATCTCATGCGCATCTTCGCCGTGGCCCTGGAGCTGCCGGAAGACCATTTCGCACCGCTCCTGGACCGGCACTTCTCGATCATGAGCGTGCATCACTACCCGGCGCTCGCCGAGCCGCCGTTGCCGGGGCAACTTCGCACGGGCGAGCACACGGACTACGGCGCGCTGACCATCCTCGCGACGACGGAAGCGCGGGGCGGGCTCGAAGCACGCCGGGCCGACGGAGCCTGGCTGCCGGTCCAGCCGGGCCCGGGCGAGCTGGTCGTGAATCTCGGCGACATGATGCAGCGCTGGACCAACGACCGCTGGGTCTCGACGATGCATCGCGTAGCGGTGCCCGAGAGTCTGAACGACGCCATGAGCCGGCGCATGTCGATCGGCTACTTCATGCATCCGAACTTCGATGCGGAAATCAGCTGCATCCCGTCATGCCTGCGTTCCGGAGAAACGCCGCGCTACCCGCCGATCACGGCGGGCGGCCACATCCGGGCGAAGATCGAGGCAAGCCACAAGAGCTAGGCCGGTCCCAAAACGGGTCCCAACGTCAGCCCAGCTCCGAGATCACCGCGTCGCTCGACAGCACGCGCCCGAACAAGCGCCTGAAATTGCGCAGCGTTCCCTCGTGCAGATCTGCATGGGTCGTTGCGCAGGCGTCCTCGACGAGGGTCACCGCGTAGCCGCGATCCGCGGCCTCGCGTGCCGTCGTCTCGACGCACATGTTCGTCGAGATCCCGGTGACGTAGAGCTGGGTGCGGCCGAGCGAGCGAAGCAGGTGGTCGATCCCGGTCGAGGCGAAGGCGCCGATGGATCGCTTGTTGACCACGAAGTCATTCTCCGTGGGGGCCAGCTCGTCGAGGATGTCATGCTCGCGGCTGCCGACATGGTTGCCCGTCGAAGCGTAGAATTTTCGCATGTGCGGCGGCGCGTCGGCACAGTCGGCACGCTCGGCGCCCTGTGTGATGTAGACGACCTCGCCCGCGCCCGCGTGGAAGACCGGCGCCATCCGGAGGATGTTCGGGACCACCAGCCGCTCGATCCGGTCGAAGCGATAGTCCGTGAGATTCCACCGCTCGGCACGCATGCGGCGCCCGAGCGCGCCGTCGCGATGGCCGGTGGCATATTGCATGTCGACCACGACAAGCGCCGCCTTCGCGAGATCCGCGACCGGCGCCGTCATGTAATCCTGGATGTAGTCGGAGGTGGGCGGAGGATCGGTCATCGTCTCCCCTCAGTGGCAGCTTGGCGCATCAGCGAGCCGAGACCGGCGAGATTGCCTCGCCGGTCGAGCGCCATCACTTCGTCCCAGACTGACTCTGCCAGGTCGCGGGGCCAGAGGCGCGTGGTCAATGACAGGTACTTCGCGCGGATCTCCTCCGGCGCGTAAGGGTCCGCCCAGTCGCCGCGGTTGGTCGCGGTCCGAGCGGTCAGGCGGGTACCGTCTTCCAGCGTGACCGTGACGCGCGCGGGCCGGCGCTCCGGAAGCTCAGCGGTCATCGCGGGCTCCTCGCGGACCGTGACGCGGGCGGCAAGGTCCATGATCTCCGGGTTCGCGAGGTGCTCGAGGGAGAAGCTCTCGACACCGCTGGAGCCGTTCACCAGCGTCGTCGCCACGGCGAATGGCACGGAGAACTTGCCCGCCAGCACGTTTCGCGGCTGCGGATCGTCGAGCTCGGCGGCAAGCGCGTAGCTCTCGACCTCGACCCGGGCAATGCGCGCCGGCTCCAGCGGCCGGCCCCGCTCCGCGGCGATCATGGCGAGGGCATCGAGGGTGGCGTGGTTATAGCGGCAGCAGGCGTGTAGCTTGAAATAGTTGCGCGTCACCTCCCAGCGCTCGCCCAGCGCCTCGGTCATGGCGGACCGGTCAAACTCCTCAGAGACCACCTCGCCGAAGACATGGGCGACATCGTCGGTCGCGCCACAGAAACCAGCTGCAAGCATGTCGTCGACGAGCAGCCCCATTTGCCCGGAGACGCCGGCGAAGGCATTCCGCACGGTGCCCCCTTCCAGCATCGTCCGGCGGCTCGTCGAGAGCCCGAGATTGGCGGCGATGTTGAGCGCCTCGCGCATCCGCGCCTGCGTCGCCCCCGCCAGACGCTGCACGGCGACCGCCGAGCAGATGACCCCCCAGGTGCCGTGAGGATGCATCGACGGGCGGAGCGCCGTGGCGATCCCCACCCGGGCGCCGATCTCGTAGCCGAGCGCCACCGCCGCGAGAAAGTTTGGCCCGGTCGCGCCCCGGGCCTCGGCGAACGCGAAGGCAGCAGGAACGGTATGGATGCCTGGATGCCCCTTGCAGAACTGGTTGCCCTCGTCCATCTCGAGCCAGGTCCCGGCGGTGCCATTCACCAGCGCCGCCTGCGCCGGCCGCGTCTCGCGCACCGTCCCGATCAGCAGCGCGGGCCCGCCACAGGCAATGTCGGGGCGGGCGGAGAGCGCCCGCACCTCCGGCTCCGCCGCCCCGCCCACGATCGCGCCGATGCAGTCGGCGACGATCAGCTTGGTGCGCGCGGTCGCCTCGGCCGGCAGGCTGGCGGAGGGAAAGCTGGCCGCGAACTCGGCGACATGCGTGAGATGGTCCATCGCGACCTCGCGAACTTTGCTCGGGACAGGGTATGCTGCCCTGTCGCGACCGAGCAAGATGTCGCCATGGAGAGCGCGATGAAGAAGGTCCTGGTGATCGTCCCCTTCCCGATGAGCGAGGAAAACCGCGCTTTGCGGCGGCGGCAGCTCGACGCGGTCCAGCTCGGCCCCGGCATCGCCTTCGACTTCGAGTCCGTCCGGGTGGCGCCGAGGAACTATGTCAGCGGCTCGGACATGACGCTGGCCGAGTTCGGCGTGCTCGAGGCCGGCATCGAGGCCGAGGCGCGCGGCTATCACGCCGTCTGCATCGACACGATGAGCGACTCGGGCATGGCCGCGCTCCGCTCCGAGCTGACCATTCCGGTGATCGGTCCCGGCCGGGCCTCGATGCTGGCGGCGATGCTGCTCGGCAACCGTTTCTCGATCGTTGCCATGTGGCCGCACTGGCGCCACCTCTACGAAAAGACGCTGAAGGAGCTCGGGCTCGGCCACGCTTGTGCCTCGATCCGCTCGATCGGCATGGCGCCGGACAACCAGTCGCTTCTCGGCGGCAAGGAATCGGAGATCTTTCCGCTGCTCGAGGACTGCGCGCGAACCTGCGTCGAGGAGGACGGCGCCGAAGTGATCCTGCTTGGCTCGACCACCATGCACCAGGCGCACGGACACCTGTCCGAGCGGCTGCCGGTGCCGGTCATCAATCCCGGCCCGCTGACCTACAAGCTGGCCGAGGCGGTGCTCGGCCTCGGCCTCACCCACAGCCGCAAGGCCTGGCCGCCCTCACCGGCGCCCCGCGGCGAGCTGATCCGGGCGATGGGAGAGGCCGCCGAGAAATCCGGCGACTGATCGCCGAAGCCATGGACCGCCCCGCGGCCATCGCTTACCAACATACCGTTGACCTTCGCCACGGAGCGCGAGCGCCATGACCAGCCTGAAAAAGCGGCTCACAGAGGAGCGGATCCTGCTGGCTCCCGGCGTGTTCGACGCGCTGACGGGCCTGATCGCCGCACGGGCCGGGGCCGAGGCGGTCTATCTCTCGGGTGCCTCCATCGCCTACACCCGCTTCGGCCGGCCCGATATAGGGCTCGTGACCATGACGGAGGTTGCCGACACCGTGTCGGTTATCCGTGATCGGATCGATCTGCCCCTGATCGTCGATGCCGACACGGGGTTCGGGAACGCGCTGAACGTACAGCGGACAGTGCGTCTCCTCGAGCGTGCCGGCGCGGACGCGCTGCAGCTCGAGGACCAGACCCTGCCGAAGCGCTGCGGTCATCTCGCCGGCAAGACCCTGGTCCCGGCGGCCGAGATGCGCGGCAAGATCCGCGCGGCGCTCGATGCGCGGCGAAGCGACGAGACGCTCATCATCGCCCGGACCGACGCCATCGCCGTCGAGGGGATCGAGGCCGCGCTCGATCGCGCCGAGAGCTATGCCGAGGCTGGGGCCGACGTTCTGTTCGTCGAGGCGCCGGAAGCGGCCGAGCAGAGCGACGCCATGGTGACACGCCTCGGCCACAGGGCCCCGCTGATGGCCAACATGGTCGAGGGCGGACGGACGCCCCTGATGCCGGCCGAGGAGTTGCAGCGGCTCGGCTACTCTTTGGTCATCTTCCCGGGCGGCGCCGTGCGCGCCCTGGCCGCGCAAGCCGTGCGCTACTACACGAGCCTGATACAGACAGGCTCGAGCGCCGCCATGGGCGAATCGATGTTCGCGTTCGGCGGCCTGCAGGAGCTGATCGGTACGGAGCCCATGCTCGCCGCCGGCAAGGCCTACGATCCGGAGGCGAACTGATGGCGCTCGACCCGGTAACGCTGGCGATCCTGAAGGGCCGGCTCGAGCAGATCGCCGACGAGATGGACGCGACGCTGTTCCGCTCGGCCTTCAACCCGATCATCGCCGAGGCGCATGACGCCTCGCACGGCATCTACGACGCGGCCAGCGGCGAGACGCTCGTGCAGGGCAAGTCCGGCCTGCCGATCTTCGTCGGCGTCATGGCCTTCGGCGTCGAGGCGGTCATCCGGAAGGCCGAGGCCGAAGGAGGCCCGCGCGAGGGCGATGTCTGGATCTTCAACGACCCGTATGACGGCGGCACGCATCTGAGTGATCTTCGTCTCGTCAGGCCCTATTTCCGGAACGGCGCCGTCTTTTGCTATCTCGCGTCGGTTGGCCACTGGCACGACGTCGGCGGCAACGTGCCGGGCAACTACAACCCCGCCGCCACCGAATGCTTTCAGGAAGGCGTGCTGATCCCGCCGGTGAAGCTATTCGATCGGGGCGAGATGCGCCAGGACGTGATCGACATCCTGATGGCGAACTCGCGCCTACCGGGCTCGGCCTATGGCGACCTGAACGGCCAGATCAATGCGCTGGAACTGGGTGTCCGCCGCCTCGACGCCCTGCTTGAGGAGTATGGCGACACGACCGTCGCCGAAGCGCTGGCCAACCTGAAGGCGCGCGCCGCGCAGCTGATGCGGTCTGAAATTGCGGCGCTGCCGGACGGGACTGTCTCGGCCGAGGATTGGCTCGACAATGACGGCACGGTGGATCGGCCGCTGAAGCTGGCGCTCGACCTGACCATTGAGGGCGAGCGGATGGTCATGGACTTCTCGCGCTCGGCGCCGGCCTGCCGCGGCCCGGTGAACATCTCGCGCTCGACGACTGTGGCCGCCTGCTACGTGGCGCTGAAGCATGTCTTTGGCGACGTGCCCGCGAATGCCGGGGTGTTGGAGCCGATTGAATTCACAATCGACGACAGCTCTGTGCTCGCGGCGAGGGCGCCGAAGCCGGTCGGCGGCTATACCGAGACCATCCTCCGCCTGATCGACCTCGTTTTCCAGTCAGTCGCGCAGATCGCGCCGGAGCGCTCGAACGGCTGCGCCTACGGCACCATCAATGCGCTCTCCATCGCCGGGCACCGGGAAATGGGTCAGCGCTGGGTGATGTTCTCCTTTTTCGGCGGCGGCCACGGCGGGCATCCGAAGGGCGACGGGCTGAACCACGGCAACGCGCCGATCTCGACGGCAACCATCCCACCACTCGAAATTCTCGAGGCCGCCTATCCGGTGAAGTTCACCCAATGGGCGCTGAGGCCCGACTCCGGGGGTCCGGGACGACATCGAGGCGGGCTCGGCGCGATCTACGAGATCGAGCTGCTGGAAGAGGAGGCCGTGGCCTTTCTCTTCGGCGACCGCGGCAAGTTCGCGCCACGCGGCGTCGCCGGCGGCGGAGCAGCTGCGATGACCCGTTTCACCTTCCCCTCGGATGGCGCGCCCGCCAGCCCGCCATTAGCCTCGAAGATCGTCGATATCCCCCTGAGGCGAGGCGACCGAGTGCGCCTCGAGACACCGGGCGGCGGCGGCTATGGCGAGCCCTCCGCGCGGGACCCGGCGGCGATCCGCCGCGACCTCGCACTAGGCTACGTCACCTCGGCCG
>JBEPXW010000045.1:0-8632 GCA_041641715.1 Pseudomonadota bacterium | reverse complement strand
CGTCCCAAGACTCCGCGCCGTGGCGCGGAGAGGACGATGCGGATCCTCTCGCGGCTGGCCGCGCGCTTCGGCCGGGAGGTGGAGGTCCATCTCTTCGGCTGCGAGGAGGACGATCCCGAGTTTCTGAAGCTCGCCCGCGATTTCCCCTTTCAGAACCACGGCGTGCTGAAGCGCCCGGAGGTCGCCGCACTCCTCGCACGGTCGGATCTCTTCCTCGATCTTTCCGATTATCAGGCTTTCGGCCGCACGGGGCTCGAGGCGATGGCGTCCGGCTGCGTCGCCGTGCTCCCCCTCAGCGGCGGGGCGGACGAATACGCGATTGACGACGTGAACGCCCTGGTGGTCGACACCCTGGACGAGGAGACGTGTCTTGGCCGCATCGAGACGCTCCTGCGCGTGCCTGGCAAGCTCGCTGACATGCAGATCGCGGGGCTGCGCACCGCCTCGCGCTACTCGATTCATGCCGCGGCCGTCAGCGAACTGACGCTGTTCGCGAGGCAACGCGGTCGAACCGGCGCAAAACGCCCCCAGGTGGAAAAACCGCGCCTCTGCCTCGTCCCGGCGCTGACCGCGGACAAGGGTACGCCGCGCACGCCCGCTGCCTCGGGCTACGTGCGCCTTGTCTGTCCCTACTGGCAGCCGGCCGTGCTCCGTGAGTGGCATGTCGAGACTTGCGCCACGGGCGGGCTGCCCTCACCGGACTCCGCCGACGTGGTGATGCTGCAGCGGGACGCGCCCATCGAGACCCGTCTCGACGACATCGCCAACTGGCTCGAGGCGCTCCGGCGTGCCCGGGGCTCTGTCGTCTACGATCTCGATGACGATCTGCTGGACGCCGCGGCCCTCCGTCAGCGGGGCAAGAAGGGGGATGTCGAGGCGTTAGCCCGCCGCGTCCGCTATCTGGCCGAGAATGCCGACCTGGTCACGGTGTCCACCCCGGCGCTGGCCAAGCGCCTTGCCCCCCTCAACGCCAACATCAGCGTCGTTCCCAACTTCGTCGACGGCCGGCTATGGAAGCTCGACAGGCCGCGCCTGCATGACCGCGGCCCTTACGCGCGGCAGAAGGACGTCGTCCGCATAGGGTATGTGGGCACGCCCACCCATGACGGCGACCTGGCGGTCGTTCGCGACGCAGTGCGGCGCATCGAGAAGGAGTTTGGCGCCCGCGTCAGCGTCGAGGTGATCGGCGCCTTCCAGAGTGCCCCACCGACCTTCGGCAATCGGATCGGGCTCCCGCGCAGGAACACTTATCCCGCCTTCGTCGACTGGCTCGACCGCCGGGTCCACTGGGACATCGCCATCATCCCGCTGGCGGCCGACGCGTTCAACCGCAGCAAGAGTCACCTCAAGTTCCTCGAATGCGCCTGCCTCGATCTCGCCATCGTCTGCTCGGACGTCGAGAGCTATGCGGGCGTGGCGCGCGACGGCGACAACTGTCTCGCCGTCCCGAACCATACGGAGGCGTGGTGCCGCGCCCTCGGGACGCTCATCGACGACCGCGACCTGCGCGCGCGGCTGGCGGCGCAGGCACGCCGGGACGTTATCGACGGCTACACCACGGCCGGGAATGCGCAGCTCTATCTCGACACGCTCGAACGGGTGAGGGGGATGGATGCGGCAAGGGCGGCAAATCTCGCGGCGGAGTGAGTGTCATGGCACCGGTCGGTGCCCGGGCCGGTGACAGGAGCGCGCCTCAAGGGTTGCCGAGCCGGGGCGAAACGCTCGCGCGGAATCGCGTCGCGGATAAACACGGCCTCCTGCCCGATTCCCCCAAGAATCCATTCAATCTTTTCATCTCGGTCGGTTGCCGGCCTGGCCGCATCGATGATCGTGCGTACGCCATGCGAGGGAACGAACTGCCCGTGGAACAGAACCCGAACCGGGTCGCCTGGCATGCGCTCCCGCGCGGGAAGCCTCGGGAATTGCTCGGGCTCGGCGCCGATCATCACGACGCCCAGCCGCCCTGGTCGAAGGCAGCAAAGCCGGGCAAAGAGTTCGGCGTGGGCGGCGGTATCGAGCACCATGAGGTCCGCGGCGCGGCGGGCAAGACTCTCCGAGGGCTTCAAGAACCGGGTGGTAATTCCGTTGCGCCGAGCAAGTCGCCGATCCTTGACCACAGTGTCGTAGGGCGAAGTGAAAGCATCCGGTACGACCTGGGCGCGGCGCAGCCGGGCGAACGGGCGCCGCATGAGCACGTCGCGTTGCCCTCGATACCCTGCAGCGACAACGTGGTGGCGCCGTGCCCGCATGTATCGTCAGATCGGCACGCGATAGGCCGAGAGCCAGCGTAGCAGCACCAGCAGCCGCAGCGGACGGGAGCGCGTCGATCATAAGCCGATTGCGGGGCTTGCCAACGTCATGAATGCCGAAAAAACGATCGGCTCGGCGACGGATGATCAGCCGATCTCTGTCATTCCAGCATTGATCGCAGTCCCTTCAACTTTTCCAGAACGTTGCGAGCCATGCCGGGTGCCGGCAGCGCCGCGTCGGCCACGGCATCCGTGCAACGGAGAATTGAACACATGCCGGGTCTTCACGGCCGGCCCGGCGCGGGTGGCTGCACGGGCCGCGGTCAAGCCGGGATGCGCCGCGCACGGCGGAACAAAACCCGCCCTCTCTGCGTTTCCGGGGATGTCGACCCGGGCGCGCCAATGGCGGGCGCGCCCCGGCGGCCCGCCACCCGTGCTCGCAGGGCCGGCCGGGTGGGGTGATCGGCGGGCAAGCAGGGAGGCTGGCAAGTGGACGCCACGACAGAATCCGCCCGAAGCGGGGCAGGGCAGGACCTTCTCGAGCATATTCAGGCACTCCGGCGGTACGCCAGGGCGCTCACGGGCGACCACGCCGATGCCGACGACCTTGTGCAGGAGGCGCTCAAGCGCGCGCTCGTCTACCTCGATGGCGACAGGCAGATCGACAACCTGCGCGCCTATCTCTTCACGATCCTGCACAACGTCCGCATCGACACGTTGAAGAAGCAGTCGCGCGGCGGCAGCCAGGTGCCGGTCGAGGAGACGACGCTGATCTCGGAGGCTGCCTCGCAGGCCGACCGCGTCGCCTGCCACGAGGCCGTCCGGGCCATGCAGGGCCTCTCTGAGGAACACCGGCAGATCCTGCTGCTGATCGGCGTCGAGGGCATGAGCTACCGCGAGGCGGCGACCGTCCTGGACCTGCCCATCGGCACCGTGATGTCGCGGCTCAACCGCGCCCGCGCGGCGCTTCGCGAGATTCTCGACATGGACGGCGAGGAGACGTTCGACCGGTCGGCCTGAGGGTCGGCCGTCTCAGGCCGCGTCGGCCCGGCTGCCGGCCGCGAGGAGGCCCCGGCCCTCCGCACCGCGTGGCCCGGCGCCCTCCTCGGCCATGCGCACGCTGATCGCCGTGCCCGGCGGGCCGGCATAGGAGAGCGTGCCGTCGATCTGCCGCGCGAAGGCCTCGATCAGCTGGAGGCCGATGCCGCGCTCCTCCTGCGCGCCGGGCGGCAGGCCGACGCCGTCATCCGCCACGGTCAGGGTGCCGGCCGACTCACCCTCGGGCACGAAGGTGACGGTGATGCGCCCGGCCCGTCCCTCCGGGAAGGCGTGCTTGACGGCGTTGGTCATCGCCTCGGTCACCAGCAGCGCCAGCGGGATCGCCCGGTCGGTGGCGATCATGAATTTGGGGATGTCGATCTCCAGCGTCACCTCGCGCGACGGCTCCGAGAGCACCGCGAGCATGCTGTGACAAAGCTCGGACATGAAGGCGCTGAGGTCGACGCGCTGGACGTCGTCGCTCTCGTAGAGGTGCCGGTGGACCAGCGCCAGCGCCCGGACATGCGCCTTGACCTCGCCGAGGGCCGCCTGCTCGTCCTCGCCCGAGACGCCGGTGCCGCGGATGTTCAGGAGGCTCGAGACGATCTGGAGGTTGTTCTTCACCCGGTGGTGGATCTCGCGCAGGATCATGTCCTTCTGGTTCAGGGAGGCCCGCAGCTCCGCCTCGCGCTCCTCGATCCGCCGCGCCATAAGGGTCAGCGTCTCGCCGAGGTCGCGCAGCTCGCGCGGGGCCTCGGCGAAGTTGTGCTTCTGGGCATATTGGCCGCCGCCATAGGCCCGCGCCATGCCACGGAGCCCGGCAATCCAGCGCGTCACCAGGTATCGCGTGCCCAGCCAAGCCGCGACGACGCCGGCGATCCAGATGGCCGCGAGCCCGAGGACGCGGTTGATCAAATCCTTCTCGAGCCCGCCGAGCGTGCTGACGGCGGGCATGCCGAAGAGCACAGTGACGTCGCCATGGGGGAGCGCCACGCTTGAGAAGACGCGGCGCACGCCGTCGGGGCCGAGCGCCTCGAAGTCGGTCACGCGCCGCCCGAGGACCGCCGACGCGAGCTCGCTCCCGATCACCGAGGCCAGCGAGGACAGGTCCCCCGCCCGCGCGTCGGACCCGGAGTCCCCTGCGTCGGGGGCGTCCGCCTGGTCCAGCATCGCCGCCCGGTCGGCCAGGATGTTGCCGTTGCGGTCGATCAGGAAGAACACGCTCTCGGCCGGCAGGCTGACCTCGCGGATGAAGGCCGAGAGCCAGTACAGCCGGATCGACGCCGCGACCACGCCCTGGAACTCGTAGCCGCCGCCATAGACGGACTGGGCGGCGACGATCACCGGGTGCCGCGACTCGGCCGCAACCGTGTAGTCGCTGATGGCAAAGCCGCGGAATCCGCGGACCTCCTGGAACCAGTCGCGGCCCGAGACATCCCGCATGTCGTCGCCCGCGCCGCAAATTCTTTTGCCGCTCGTGTCGAAATGGGCGAGGCTGGCGAACTGCTGGGTCTGCTCCAGCGCCGCCTGCAGAACCCCGTCGCACTCCGCGTTGCCGGCGCTCAGCGCCGGCTCGGCGCCGAGGTCCTGCAGCGTCTCCTGCACGTCGTCGAAGAACTTGCTCTCGTAAGTCGCGGTGAGTGTCGCGAACTGGCGCACCTGCAGCTTCGCCCGCGCCTTGTGCTCGAGATAGGAATCCCAGGCCAGATAGAGACTGACGATGGTCGGCGGGAGCACCAGCAGCGTGAAGACCAGCGCCAGCCGTCCCGAGAGCGTGTCGGCGATGAAGCGCAGGCCACCGGCCTGCGCCCTCACCGTCCTCTCGTCATGGTCCGTGGACAAGACAGGACCGGCCCCCTCAGCCGGCTGCAGCGACCGGCGGCGAGGGATGAAGCAACAGCGCCTGGCTGATGGTCACCTGCAACTCCTCCGAGTCGAAGGGCTTGGTGATCAGGTAGGTCGGCTCGGCCCGCTCGCCCGTCAGCAGCCGCTCCGGGAAGGCGGTGACGAAGATCACCGGCACGTCCATCGCCTCGAGGATCTCGCGGCTGGCGTCGATCCCAGAGCTGCCGTCGCGGAGCTGGATGTCGGCCAGCACGATGCCGGGGTTGCGCGACCGGGCCATCTCGACCGCCCGCTCGCGCGTGTCCGCCATGCCGACGACGCCGTGGCCCATCGAGGCGACGATGCTGGCGAGGTCGAAGGCGATCACCGGCTCGTCCTCGATGATCAGGACGCGCGCGCGGGTCTGCGCGTTCAGGTGCTCGCGCGCCCGGCCGAGATGGTGCTGCGCCTCGCCGCGCGTGATGCCGAGGATGCGTGTCACGTCCTCAAGCGTGAAGTCGCAAAGCGTCGTCAGCAGCAGCACCTCGCGCTCGTAGGCGGGCAGGGCGCGGAGATGGCGCTCGAGCTTCTCCGTGCCGCCGGGGTCGCCGGCCGGGTCGTCCCCGAAGGGGGTGAGGATGCGGCTCCAGAGCACGTGGAAGACGCGGTAGAGACCGATCCGCGGCTCCTCGTCGAGGTCGATCAGCGAGAGGTCGGCGAGGATCGACTCGAGGCTTGCCTGGACGTAACGGTCGCCGCGCTCCTGCGAGCCGGTCAGGCACCGGGCATAGCGTCTCAGCGACGGCAGATGCCGGACGATCTCGGACTGGGAATCGGGCATCGGTTGCACCTCCGTGGAGCTTATCCTTGGTTGTCGTCGCCGCCGGGCTCCGGCTCCTCCGCCGGCGCCTCCCCGCGGTCGCCTGCCTCTTTAAGCCTTTCCTCCAGACGCGCGGCGAGCTCGGCGATGTCATCGGGCAGCCCGTCGCCGGACCCGGCGGCGTAGAGCCCCTGGAGCTCGCGCTTCAGCCACTGGTCGAGCGGGTGCGGCGCCTTCGGCTCGTTCGCCGCGCCGCTCCCCGGCCTGTCCTTTTCAATTGCCTTGTTGCTCATCACCGCGATTCCGATCGGCCTGCAAACATCGCCAGCGCAGATTTCCCCGCCACCATGCCTCCCGCTCGTCGCGCGAGCCAATGGTTCGTCGGGAACGCTCAAAGCGATTAACCACATGCAAGTTTATCTTATTCCAAGCGGTTGGAAAATCCGTCTCGTCGATCGGACGCATGCGGGAGGCTCGGTGGCAGCCGACGGAATAAGGGGCCGCGGCATCAGTCTTGAAGGGCAAGGATCGCTGCCGCTCGTGATCGCTTGCCGCCTTCCGGCGGCGCGGCAGGACTGACCCGGAGCATCGTTCGCGCGACCGCGGACCGTCCCAATTCCGCGCCGCGCGGCTGGAAACGAACGGAGGCGAAAATGACCTGGGATCCATATGGCATGCCGAACTCCCCCGCCGCGGGACCGGACGATCATCAGCACCGCCGGTTGCCGCAGCAGCAGCAGCCCGCAAGCCTGAAGGCGCTTGCGGCCGTCCTCGGCGGGATGGCCCTGCTGGCGCTCGTGTTCACGGTGGCTGCCGAGGCGCAGGAGGACACCGACACCAAGAAGGAGCCGGAGGCCGCTGCGCAGGAGGAGTCGACCTCCACGGCCGAGCAGGAGTCCGAGACTGCCGCCAAGAAGGAGGAGGAGCCCGCGACCACGGGCCAGACCCAGTCGACGGCGAGTGAACAGCAGGCGACCGAGCAGGCCGAGGCGGCGGGTCCCGTCGAGGGGCAGATGGTCGAGCAGCCCGAGGGCACCTACGTCGCGTCCGAGTATATCGGACGGTCGGTCATGTCGGCCGAGGGCGAGAATATTGGTCAGATTTCCGATCTGGTCATCTCTGCCGACAATCGCGTTGTCGGCGTCGTGATCGGCGTCGGCGGCTTCCTCGGCATCGGCGAGAAGCCGATCGCCGTTCAGTTCGACCGGCTCAGCAGCATGACCACACAGGACGGCACCGAGCAGCTGGCGCTCAACTATACCCGTGCCGAGCTCGAGAACGCGCCGGCCTTCGTCTCCCTGGCCGATCAGCAGCGGCAGGCGGAGGCCGAGCAGGCCCGCCAGCAGCAGGAGCAGCAGCAGGAGCAGCTGCAACAGGAGGAGCAGCAGGAGGAGGGCTCCGGCCAGAGCTACTAGGCGCGCCGGGCCGGCATTCCGGAACACGCGGGCGCCCCGTCGGGCGCCCGCGATACGCGTCGAAGGAGGTTGAAATGAAACGGCTCTCCACAGTCACCATCATGACCCTGGCCCTCGCCCTCTCTGCCTGCGGCTCCACGCAGGGCGACAGGGCCCTCTCCGGCGCCGGCCTGGGGGCCGCGACAGGGGCGACCGGAAGCGCGCTCACCGGCGGCGACCCGGCCACCGGCGCGATTCTCGGCGGCGCCGTCGGCGCGGCCGCGGGCGCTCTGACCGACCCGGACGACATCTATCTCGGCAGGCCTCTGTGGCGCTGATGCGTGGCAGAGGGCCGGCACCACGCCCGGGACGAACGCAACCCGGCCCGTCGAGGCCGGGTCGTAGCCGGAACCGGAGGAAACGCCGGTGGAATAAGTCCGGATCCCGTGCGGTCAACCCGGATAACGTGCCGCAGGTGTAATCCCCCAAGGGGGTTTGCCCCAGTTCGCTGGTATCGTTGCCCTCACCCCCGCCACCGGCGGGAACTTTCACCGCCCCGTCCCACGCGGGGCGGTTTTTTTCGACCGCCCCAGGCTTCCATAAGATGCACCGGCGAGCCCGTATCCGCCCGGTCAACCGCCCGATAACATTTCCGCGCTATGAGAACGGGTGAGCAGCACCACGCCACGCGCGTGCAACGGGCTGCGGGCGGGGCATGATGACACCACTGCGCTCGGAGCGCACCGTGTCGACCCATCGCCCGGGCCTTGGGGTCACGGCACCTCGCCGAATGCCCCAGGCGTTGCGCCGGGCGGGGCGGTGGCGCGGAGCGTTGTCGAGTAGCGTCTGGAGGCCGAGCCGGAATGAGCGAGACGAAGCTTCCCCCCCCGGTCAGCGCCGCCGAAGGTGCCGGCCGGCGCCCGTCGCGATCCCCGACCCATCCGGTTCGGCTCGAGGGCGCATCGGCCGAGGCCCCCGATGCATTCCGGACATGCCCCCTTTCGCCCGACCGCCCGTCAGCCAACGGGGAAGACGAGTGCGCCCGCGGGCCGGCGCGCGCCAGGTCTGCCCGGCTCGGCCGCACCGTGGCGGACAGCCACGACCTCACCGCGCCCGAGCCCGAGGCGCGGGCCCTCGCCGCCGACATCGAAGAGCGCACGCGCGAGCGCGACCAGCTCGCATGCGCCCTCGAACAGGCGCGGGAGGACCTCGCCCGGCAGGCGCGCGAGGCGGAAGACGCGCGGGCCAAGCTTCAGTCCCGCGTCGAGCAGCACGCCGTCGAGCGCGGCCAGCTGACCGAGCGGGTG
>JBEPXW010000044.1:0-8721 GCA_041641715.1 Pseudomonadota bacterium | reverse complement strand
TCGGCACCTACATGATCGCCCCCGCCATCACCGGGGGAGACGTCACGTTGAAGGGCGGTCGCCGCGAGCTGGTCGGCGCGCTGGTCGAGAAGCTGGAGGAGGCGGACATCGCCGTGGAGGACTCCGACGGCGGTCTCCGCGTGCGGCGCCGGGACGGCGCGGTCCGCCCGCTTTCCGTCAGCACCGAGCCCTACCCCGGCTTTCCCACCGACCTTCAGGCGCAGATCATGGCGCTGCTGACGCTCGCCAGCGGCGAGAGCGTCATCGAGGAGCACATCTTCGAGAACCGCTACATGCACGTGCCCGAGCTCGCCCGCATGGGCGCGAACATCGAGATCCAGGGCGGCACCGCGCGGATTCACGGGGTGGATGGGCTGAAGGGTGCGCCCGTGATGGCGACCGATCTCCGCGCCTCGGTCGGGCTCGTGCTCGCCGGCCTCGCCGCCGAAGGCGAGACGGTGGTGAGCCGCGTCTACCACCTCGACCGCGGCTACGAGCGGCTCGAGGAAAAGCTTGGCGCCTGCGGCGCCCGGATCGAGAGACTCAGGGAGACCTGACCCATGACCGATGCCCGCTTCCAGGACGCCCCCTATTCGGACCGCCCGCTGAGGCTCCGCGCCGTCGGCGAGGACGACCTCGCGGTCATCTCCAGCCTCGTGCAGGACGCCGTCGGCAAGGCCGGCGACATCGTCTGGATGCCGAAGAAGCGCCGCCTCGTGGCGCTGGTGAACCGCTTCCGCTGGGAGAACCAGATCGGCGCGGCCGAGAAGCCCCGCCCCTGCGAGCGGGTGCGCACGGCGCTGACCGTCGAGGGCGTGCAGAAGGTGCGGGCCCGTGGCCTCGACCCCCGCGACAAGGAGCGCGTCTTCGAGTTGCTCGCGCTCCTCTTCCAGTCCGGAGACGGCCCCGCGGGAACGCTGACGCTGACCATGGCCGGCAACGCCGAGCTCGCCGCCGAGGTCGAGTGCCTCGAGATCCTCCTGACCGACCTCTCGCGCCCCTGGGCGGCCAAGGCACAAAATATGCCGGCGCACGAGGAGTGAGCAGCGCTCGAGCGTTGCCTGGCGCGCCTCCGGAGGGGGAAAACCCCGGGCCCGCTGTTCGGCCGGTGCGAGACTTGCGGGTTGCAATAGCGACTGCGCCTTGGTAAGAATTCGTTCATAGGTTCCAGTAAGCCGTTACGCTTGCGTAGCCGAGAAGGAAGGGAATCATGACGGACGAGAAGCCTGAGAAGCAGATCTGGACATCGCCGGGGCTCGAGATTCTCGACATGAGGGCGACGGCGGATGGCGCCTTAAGTGTAAGCGAATCTCAAAACATCCAGGGTGAGTCCTGATCTCCTACTGACCGGCCAAGAGTGGTCGATCTGATATGCGGATGCGTGGGGCGCTTCGGCGCCCTAATGCCTATTGAGGTTGTTCAACACTCCATCGAGACACTGAGTTTCGGCCGCCCGGCGGAGAAGGACATCTGGACCGGCGAGGATGTCGCGTTTGGACGAGTGACATTGGCCGCCGACGGAATTGTACCGGCCGCGTGCGCCGTGCAGCGCCGGGGAAGCGTCACCGCAACTTCCGACCTTCGCCTGCCCGATTGTCCCGATGACGAGGCTGCGCATCGGGCAGTATTCGATGCACTCGAAATGGGGCGATTCCCCGACGATATTGACGGTGAATTCGCAATTGGCGTCTGGGATGCCGGGGCGCGGGAGCTGACACTCGCGCGGGACCGGGTCGGCATCCGGCCGCTCTTCTTCGCCAGACCAGCCGCCGGGTGCATCATCTTTGCCTCTTTTCCGGACGCCCTGGTGGATTGCGGCGCCGTCGAAGGCCGCTATAGGCTCGACCAGACGGCGCTGATCGCCGTTGGCGGGGGGCAACAAGTGGGCCCCGATACTTGGATCGAGGGTGTCTGGCGTGTTCCGCCCGGCCATGTCATGTGGTTCCGGCCGCACAGCGAACGGATGCGGCGCTACTGGCGATACCCGGTCCGACGAGCTTCACGCGCCCATTACGATCATGGCGCGACCGCTCGTGCCTTACGCCGGGAACTGGAACGGGCCGTGGCTCGAACCCTCCCGGAACGCGGACCAATCTTTACCCATCTTAGCGGGGGCCTCGATAGTGCCGCGCTGACAATGCTGGCCTTGCGCCTTGGCAAGTGTCCGCCGGAAGAGGTGATCGCCTGCTGCTTCACCGTGCCCCGAAGTTGCCGAGACGTGGGCGCCATCGACGACGAACCCGCAGCGCGGCCCATTGCGGAGCGAGCGGGCATTCGGTTTTTACCGTTCGAGATGGATGTCGTGTCCGACGCGCTGATGAAGCCACTTGGCCGCACCTTCGTGACAGCGGACAACCCGGACCACGAATTTAACCGACTCATCACCGCCGCCGCGGCCGGCGGAGCGGAACGGCTACTCTGCGGGTTCGGCGGTGACGAGGCGGTCAGCTTTAATGCACGCGGCGCGGCGCTAGCCGATTTTCTCGCCCTCCGCTGGCGCGCCCTTCGCCGAGTGTCACGCGAGATGTCCTACCCCGTGTGGCGCGCGGTGCTTGGACAGGCGGCGGACGCATTGCTGCCGCCGCCCGTGGCCTGGCGGCTACGTCAGGCCGTCGAGGGCATGCCGAGCCATCCGCTTCACCGCGATCAACTGGTGAGCCCCCCCTTCCGGCCGAAGAGGTTGCGCCCTTCGCTGGTAATCGAGCCGGTCAGCATCCAGCGGATGCGCCTGGAGGCGGCAGCGTTCGTCGAGCGCCTCGAGTTCCAGAACTGGAAGGCCGCGCGACATGGCCTGCGCTACGTCTTCCCGTGGCTTGACTGGCGGTTGCTCGAATTCGTCTCCACGGTCCCACCCCGGATGCAGCTCCACGAAGGCAAGCGGCGTGCCCTTTTCCGCACCGCCATGTCTGACCTGCTGCCGCCGGAGTTCCTCGAGCGCCTCAAGAAGCTCCATCCCGCGCCGACCGTGACCTACCAGCTCGCTCTGAACCGGGCGGCGCTGATCGAGGAGGCACGACGCGTTGGAAAGTCCGAAAGGGCCTCCGCAGTCTTTGATTTGCCCGAAATCGAGCGCCGGCTCGAAAGCCTCCCCGATGCTGACTCGGTGGCGGAGGAAATTCGCAGCAAAGCGGCGAAAGGGATCCAGTACCGCGATCTGGAGGCACTCACGATCGTAATGCCCTTCTTCGTCGCCCGCGCCCTTGCGCAGAATGAGGCGGACTGCGCCACGCGGGAACGGCCCAGCCACGCAGCGGCATAGGACGGGACCGCTCCACGCGCGTGCCCCGGCCACATTCCAGATCGACTGAACGATGGGCCCCGGACTGCTTACCGCGCCCGCCCTGTTCCAGCCGCGCCGCATCCCCTCGCCTAGTGCCCCGCCGAGACCATCCTCCGCTCCTCGAGCGCGCGCTCGAGCCAGCCGAGCTCCATCTCCGGGACCGATTTGAGCAGGAGGTCGGTGTAGTCGTCGAAAGGCGGGCTCAGCACCTGGCTCTTCGGGCCGAAGCGAACCACCTTGCCCTGGTACATCACCGCGATGGAATCCGCGATCGCACGCACGGTGGCGATGTCGTGGGTGATGAAGATGTAGGTGACCCCGGTCTCCTTCTGCAGGTCCATCAGGAGCTTGAGCACCCCCTCGGCAACGAGCGGGTCGAGCGCCGAGGTGGGCTCGTCGCAGATCACGAGGCGCGGCTCGGCGGCGAGCGCGCGGGCGACGCAGACGCGCTGCTTCTGGCCGCCCGAGAGCTCGGCCGGGTAGCGGTCGATGAAGGGCTCGCCCATCTCGATCTGGTCGAGGAGCTCGACCACCCGGTGGCGCCGCTCCTCGCCCTTCAGGCCGAAGTAGAAGCCGAGCGGGCGGCCGATGATCTCCTCCACGGTCTGGCGCGGGTTCATGGCGACGTCGGCCATCTGGTAGATCATCTGGATCTGGCGCAGCTGCTCCTTCGAGCGTTGCGGCAGCGCCGGCGGCAGGGGCTCGCCGTCGAACAGCACCTGCCCCTTGCTGGGCGGCAGGAGCCCGGTGATGACGCGGGCCGTCGTCGACTTGCCTGAGCCGGACTCGCCCACCACCGCCAGGGTCTGGCCCGACGGCACGTGCATGTTGACGTCGAAGAGGACCGGGACGCGCCCATAGGCGGCGTCCACGTTCTCGAGCTTCAGCAGCGCCTCGTTCTGGTTCGGCGCCTCCTTCTTGATGTCCGAGCGGATCGAGAGCAGCGCCTTGGTGTACTCCTCGCGCGGCGCCTCGATGATCTGCTTGACGGGACCGTACTCCACCGTCTCGCCGTGGCGGAGCACCATGATGTCGTCGGAGATCTGGGCGACCACCGCGAGGTCGTGAGTGATGTAGATGGCCGCCGTGTCGGTCTCCTCGATGGCGGTCTTGATCGCCGCGAGAACGTCGAGCTGGGTGGTCACGTCCAGCGCCGTGGTCGGCTCGTCGAAGATGATGAGGTCCGGCCGTGGGCAGAGCGCCATCGCCGTCATGGCCCGCTGGAGCTGCCCGCCCGAGACCTGGTGCGGGAACCGGTCGCCGAAATTGTCGGCGTCCGGCAGGCCGAGCACATTGAAGAGGTAGCGCGCCCGCTCCATCGCCTTCGACCGGCTCATGATGCCGTGGAGCACGGTCGCCTCGACCACCTGGTCGGCGAGACGCATGGAGGGATTGAAGGCCGCCGCAGCCGACTGCGCCACGTAGCAGACGTGCCGGCCGCGCACGTCGCGGATGCCGGCCTTCGTGAACCGCAGCAGGTCCTTGCCCTTGAGGAGCACCCTGCCCCCGGTGATGCGCACGCCGCCGCGGCCATAGGCGAGCGCAGCAAGGCCGATGGTGGACTTGCCGGCGCCGGACTCGCCGATGAGACCGATCACCTTGCCCTTCTCGAGGTCGAAATCGACGCCCTTGACGATCTCGATGTCGAACGGGTCGTCGCCCGGGGGATAAACGGTCGCCCCGATCCGGAGGTCCCGCACTTCCAGCAGGCTGGCCATCAGCCGCGCCCTCCCTTCAGGCTGGCGGTGCGGTTCAGCAGCCAGTCCACCACCATGTTGACGCACACCGCGAGCAGCGCGATCGCGGCGCCGGGATAGAGCGCCGCCGGCACCAGGAAAATGATGCCGTCCTTGTTGTCCTTGACCATGCCGCCCCAGTCGGCCTCCGGCGGTTGGATGCCGAGGCCCAGGAAGGAGAGCGTGGAGAGGAACAGGATCGCGAAGGAGAAGCGCAGCCCGAACTCGGCGATCAGCGGCGTCAGCACGTTCGGCAGCACCTCGCGGAAGATCACCCAGAGCCAGCCCTCGCCGCGAAGCCGCGCGGCCTCGACGTAATCCTGCACAACGATGTCGATGGCCACCGCGCGGCCGAGGCGAAAGACGCGGGTCTGGTCGATGATCGCCATGACCGCGACGAGGATGAAGATATTCTGCGGCAGCGCCGCGAGGACGACGAGGGCGAAGATCAGTGTCGGGATCGCCAGCAGCATGTCCTCGATCCGGCTGAAGACCTGGTCGACCCAGCCGCCGACGACCGCGGCGGTGAAGCTGAGGAACATGCCGATGGCGAAGGACAACACGCTCGCCGCCAGCGCCACGGCGATCGTGGTCTGCGCCCCGTAAATCAGCCGCGAGAGCATGTCGCGGCCGAGGTTGTCGGTGCCGAGCAGGAACTGGTCGGTCGCCGGCTGCCAGACGTCGCCGACGATCTCGCGCTCGCCGTACGGGGCGATGACGTCGGCGAAGATCGCGAGGATCGCGGTCAGGATGATCATCAGCATCCCGAAAGAGGCCGTCAGCGGCGCCGACTTCATGAACCGCGCCGCATTGTCGGGCAGCAGCATCACCATGTACTCGCGGAAGCAGTAGCCGAGGCCCATGGCCGCAATGATGACGATGAAGATGACCGTGACGCCGATAAACGCCGTCTGCCCCCACAGCAGCCCGAAAATCATCGAGAGGAGCGTCACGGTGAAGAGCACGCCGAAGGCGTCGCGCCGCCCGAAATAGGCTGCGAGGCTGGAGAGCCCAATCAGGATGGTGAAGTAGCCGAAGACAAAGGGCGACATGACCTACCTCACCGCGGATGCATGAGCCGCGGGTTAGCGAGGATCGCACCAACGTCGGCCAGCATGTTGAGGATGATGTAGACCGCCGCGAACACCACCCCGCACGCCTGCACCACCGGCATGTCGCGCACAGTCACCGCGTCGACGAAGTACTGGCCCATGCCCGGATAGGCGAAAATGACCTCGACCACGACGACGCCGACAACGAGATAGGCGAGGTTCAGCGCCACCACGTTGATGATCGGCGCTATGGCGTTCGGTGCGGCGTGCTTGCGGATGACCTTCATCATCGGCACGCCCTTGAGCTCGGCCGTCTCGATATAGGCCGACTCCATGATGTTGAGGATCGCGGCGCGGGTCATGCGCATCATGTGCGCCAGCACCACCACGACCAGCGTCGCCGCCGGCAGCGCCACCAGCTCCACGTTCGAAAGCGACCAGAGCGGGTCGCGCGGGATGATCGGCGGGCCGGAGCCGAAGCCGAGCAGGAGCGCGAAGAAGAAGATGAAGAGGTAGCCGATGAAGAACTCGGGCATCGAGATCGCGGCCAGCGAGACCACGTTGATCATCTGGTCGGGCAGCCGGTTGCGGAAGAACACCGCGATCATGCCGAGGCCGACCGAGATCGGCACGGCGAAGACCGCGGCCACCGCGGCCAGGAACAGTGTGTTCGAAAGCCGCTTGAAAAGCTGCTCGTTGACGCTCTGGCGGTTTGCCCAGCTCTCACCGAAGTCGCCCTGCAGCACGCCGCCGAGCCATTCGAAGTAGCGGACGACCACGGGACGCTCGAGGCCCAGCTCCGCGCGGATGTTGGCCACCGCCTCCGGAGTCGCGCTCTGGCCCAGGAAGTTGCGCGCGAAGTCACCCGGCAGGAGCTCGACGCCGATGAACAGCAAGGCCGAGATCGCCAGGATCAGCAGGAAGCCGATGCCGATCCGCTGCAGCACCAGCGCAATCGCGGGATTCATCCCGAAAGTGCGCGTCGCCATGTGTCTCTCCCCCCGCGGGCCCGCCGAATACGGACTCCGTCCTGGTCGTGCCTTGACGCCGGGAGACGCGCCTGCGCCGAGTTTCTCCCTCGATCCCGTCCGACGCTCCGCCTGCGCGTCCCCGCATGGCGGGTTCTTTTCTTGCGCTCACTTTGACGCCCTGCCTTGCGGCAGGCAACGGTTAATTGCGGCATGCATCCCCCGGACGAAGATCCCGAACGAAGACCGCCGCCCGTGAGAACGGGCGGCGGTCGTGACGGTGCCGGGCCGTGGCGCGTTACTCGGCGAACCAGGCGCGGATGCCGATGTAGTTGTTCGACAGCGCGCTCGCCGGGTCGACCAGCGTGCCCTGGAGCTTGTCGGTCGAGGCGTCGATGAAGTCGTTGAACATGGGCAGGATGAGCCCGCCCTCGTTCCTCAGCATCAGCGCCATCTCGGTGTAGAGCTCCTTGCGCCGCTCCTGGTCGAGTTCGGCGCGTGCCTCGAGCAGAAGCTTGTCGAACTCCGGCCGCTTCCAGCGGGTGTCGTTCCAGTCGGCCTCGGAGTGGTAGGCCACCGTGTACATCTGGTCCTGGGTCGGCCGCCCGCTCCAGTAAGACGTGGAGAAGGGCTGCACGTTCCAGACATTCGACCAGTAGCCGTCGGCGGGCTCGCGCTTCACGTCGATCGGGATGCCGGCCGCCTGGCAGGTCTGCTGGAACAGCACCGCCGCGTCGACCGCGCCCGGGAACGCCGCGTCCGAGGTGCGGAGCGTGATCGGCGTGCCGTCATGGCCCGACTGCTTGTAGTGGAACTCGGCCTTGTCCAGGTCGAACTCGCGCTGCGGGATCGAGTCCGGGAACAGGGCGTAGGCGTGGTTGATCGGGAAGTCGTTGCCGACCGAGCCGTAGCCCTGGAGGATCTTGTCGACCATCTCCTCGCGGTTCATGGCGAACTTGAGCGCGAGCCGCAGGTCGTTGTTGTCGAAGGGCGGCGTGTCGATGTGCATGATGAACACGTAGTGCCCGCGGCCGGCGATGTTGTTCACCTTCACGCCCGGCGCCCGCTCCACGAGGTGCACCGTCTTCGGCGCGACGCGGTTGATGACGTGCACCTTGCCCGTCGTCAGCGCCGAGATGCGGGCCGTGTCGTCGTTGATCACCAGCACCTCGATCGAGTCGACGAAGCCCACGTCCTCGTTCCAGTGGCCGTCGACGCGGGTGGCGACGTGGCGCACGCCGGGCTCGTTGACCTCGACCTTGTAGGGGCCGGTGCCAATGCCGGCGTCGGGCGCATCGAAGCCGCCGTTCGGCTGAATCATCAGGTGGTAGTCCGAGAGCAGGAACGGCAGGTCGGCGTTGCCGTTCTCAAGTTCGATCACCAGCCTGTCGCCGTCGGCGCGGAAATTCTGGCCGATGGTCCTGAGGATGCCGAGGGCGCCGGACTTGGTGTTCTCGTCCGAGTGGCGCTTCAGCGTCTGCACCACGTCGTCGACGGTCATCTCCTTGCCGTTGTGGAAGGTGACGCCCTTGCGGATGGTGAAGGCCCACTGCTTGGCGTCGTCCGAGGCCTCCCAGCTCTCGGCGAGCACCGGCACGGCCGAGCCGTCCTCGGGGTGTGTCTCGACCAGCGTCTCGCCCCAGCACTTGCCGAAGGTATAGGGCACGGGGCTGGCGAAGCTCGCC
>JBEPXW010000043.1:0-8733 GCA_041641715.1 Pseudomonadota bacterium | reverse complement strand
AGAGCCCGGGCAGGCCGGTGCGGTATCGTGCCATCCCGTTGACCGGGCGCAGCGTCAGCATCTGGTCCGGGCAGAGCTCGCCGTGGTGCCAGTGGCCCCCGGGAGCGCCGGTGCGGGCCTCGATGTCGGCCGGGGTCAAGATCGCGCGGCTCAGCACCGTCGATGCGAAGCCGGGGGCGTGGCGCTCGATGGCGGCGGTGACGGAGTCGATGAGCGCCGCCCGCGCCTCCACGGTCCAGCCGCCCGGCGGGTTGCGCGGGACGTACTGGACGAGCGCGGAGAGCCGGACGGTGTCTTGCGACTCGTCGATCAACGCTTCGATCACCGGGGTATCGGAGGGGCGGCCGTGTTTCACCGGCGTGAACGCCCGCTCGATCGCCTCGATTGAGGGCGCGATCACGATGCGGCCGTGCCGGAGCCGCTCGTCGAGGTTCGGAATTCGTGGCGGCTCGGCCAGGGTCAGGTCGACGCGCGCCGTCGCGCCCTCCGCCCGGATGCCGCGGATTCGCCGGCATGGCTCGGCGTCGAAATGCTCGGCGCCCGCCAGAGCGAGCGTCGGGCCGGCGCCAAGGCTCGAGACGACGGCATCGGCCGGTAGGGTCTCTCCCGTGGTGGTCCGGACGGCACGGACGCGGTCGTGCTCGACGACAAGGCCCGTCGCCTCTGCGTTCAACCGGATCTCCGCGCCGCGGGCGGCGGCAGCTTCGGCAAGGCGGGCGGCGAGCACGGCCATGCCGCCGCGCGGGCGATGCCGCTCTCCGCCGAGCATGTGCCGGTAGAGGAGCGTCAGCACCGTGCCGGGCGCGCGCGGCCCCGCCCTGGCGCCGAGCACGCCGTCCAGGGCGAGGCTCGCCGCCAGCGGCCCGTCGGAGAGCGCCTCGAGCACGATGTCGGAAACGTTGGAGAGCAGGATGCGAAGGAACTCCCGCATGTCCGCGCGGCCCAGCCGGCGCATGTCGAGGCCGAGCCGCGCCAGCCCGGCGAAGTTGGCAACGCCCGCTTGGTGGAACCGACCCTCGCCGAGGCGCGGCGGCGCGGCAAGAGCCAGCGGTGCAAGCACTCGGGCGAAGCGGCCCATCCGCCGGCGCAGCGCACGGTAGGCGGCGGCCTCCGGATGCGCCGCGCCGTCGGTGAAGCGCGCCTCGCCGCTCTCGATCACGACGTGCCGCCCGTTCGGGTCGAGCGCAACCGTCGGCAACGGCGGGCCGAGGCCGAGCATCTCGGCATCCGTGCCGAAGCTTGCGAGCGCGGCCGGATGGAGGTTCCAAACGAGATGGGCAATCCCGGTCTCCCCGGCAGCCATCATGCCTCCGGGAGCCGCCGCGCGCTCGAGCACCGTGACGCGGGCGCCTCTGCCGGCCAGGGTCGCCGCGGCCGCGAGGCCGTTGTGGCCCGCCCCGATCACGACCGTCGTCATGCCCGCGTTGCTGTGACGTGCCATGACGGCTCTCTCACGCCGCCCGGAAGGCGCGGGGTTCGCGGGGCCGGCGCCCGGCGTCGCGCAGGATCTCGCGGGCCGCGTTCGCGCCCGGCGCCGCCATCACGCCGCCGCCCGGATGGGCCGAGGAGCCAACGAGGTAGAGGCCCCTGACCGGCGAGCGGTACTGCGCGTAACCGGGGAGCGGCCGGTTGAAGAGAATCTGGTCGAAGGTCAGCTCACCTTGGAAGATGTTGCCCTCGGTGAGCCCGACCTCGCGCTCGAGGTCGGCCGGGCTGCGCACCTCGGCATGGAGGATTAGGTCGCGGAATCCGGGGCTGACGGATTCGATCTTGTCGAGCACGCTCTTGGCGAAGCCCTCGCGCGCGGCGGCGTCCCAGTTCCCGGCCGACCGTTGCCCGTCGCGGTTGAGGGCGTAGGGCACGTACTGGACGAACACGCTCGTCATGTGCTTGCCGGGCGGCGCCATCGTCGGGTCGATCCGGCTCGGGATCACTATGTCCAGATAGGGCTCGGCCGACCAGCGACCCTCCTTCCAGTCGTCGTAGGCGCGCTCGATTTCCGCAAGGCTCTCGGAGGCGTGCAGGTCTCCGGAGAGGAAGGGGGCATCCGCGGGCGCGGCCGGGAAATCGGGCATGGCGTCGAGCGCGATGTTCAGCTTGCCGCTCGAGCCGCGGATGCGGAACCGCTCCACCGCGGCGCGGAAGTCGTCGGGCAGATGGCGAGGCTCCATGCAGGCGAGGAAGGTGCGTTTCACGTCCATGCCCGAGGCGATGATCGGGGCGCGAAGCTCGTCGCCGTTGGCCAGCGCGACGCCGACCGCCCGGTCGCCCTCGACGAGGAACCGCTCGACGGCGGCGTCGGTGAGGATCTCGCCTCCCGCCGCGCGCAGAGCGCCCGCGAGCGCCTCGGACACCGCCCCCATGCCGCCGCGGGCGTAGCCCCAGGAGCCGATGGCGCCGTCCACCTCGCCCATGTAGTGGTGCAGCATCACGTACGCCGTGCCGGGCGAGTAGACGCCGAGGCCGGTGCCGATGATCCCGCTGCCCGCAAGGTGCGCCTTCAGGAGCGGGCTCTCCAGGAACGAGTCGAGATAGTCGCCTACCGACCCCGTCCAGAAGCGTATCGTCTCGCCCGTCTCCCGCGGGCCGAGGTCGTTGAACCGCCTGAGCAGGAACAGCAGCTCGCCGAGGTCCCGCGGCCGGTTCGAGGCCGGGTCGGGCGGCGTGCGCAGCAGCAGCGGCCGGATGAAACGGCACTGGCGCATGACCGCCTGGCGGAAGCGCTGGTAGCCCTCGACGTCGCGCGGCGAGAGACGCGCGATCTCGCGCTCGAGGCCGTGGTGGTCGGAGTGGTAGGCGAAGTAGTCCCCGTCGCGAGTGAAGGTGGCGCCGCCCGTGTAGGGCACGACCTGCAGCCCGTGGCGCGGCAGGTCGAGGTCGCGGATCACCTCGGGCCGGAGCAGCGAGCACACATAGGAGCAGTTCGAGTAGGTCCAGGCCGGGTGCAGCGCGCGGCTGACCGCCGCGCCGCCCACCCGGTCGCTCTGCTCGAGGACGAGGGTGCGCAACCCGGCGCGGGCGAGGTAGCAGGCGGCGGTGAGGCCGTTGTGGCCGCCCCCCGCGACGATCGCGTCGTAGCGTCCCTTCTCGTGCATCCCTGTCGGCCCTCTCGTGGCGTATATAGCGCTCACAATCGACGCGCGGCGCCCGACTCCCGGCTCCGGAATGCTCTCCGGCGTTGCGATCGGCGTGCGCTTCCGGGGCCGAAGTCTCCCCGGCGCTGGGAACAACAGTCAAGCCGCTGTGGCTGTGGGTCTCGACCGGCCGTTGTAGCGCGTGTCCGGGGCGGGTTCCGTCTTGGATCGGCCGGCGCCGTCGGGCAGACTGCCGCCGGGGGTGACCGGCATCCATGTCGCGGCTTCGCAAATCGCTTCTGACCCTCGGGCTCCTGCTTGGACTGGCCGTCGCCGCAGGCGTCTTCTGGCGCGAGGTCGTCGTTGAGGCCGCGGCACGGTTCGGCCTGTCGGCCGGGGGGCTGGGCGACGCGCGGTTCACCGTGACCGAGGTCGGCTGGTCCGAGATCCTGATCGAGGATCTCTCGCTCGGTCCCGGGTTGCCGGAGGCGCGGCGCGTGCGCCTGCGCTACACGCCGGCAGAGCTGATGTCGGGACGCGTGCGCGAAGCGCTGGTCGAGGGCATGCGCTTCGCGCTTCCGGCCGACTGGAAGGCGGCGCGCCGGCAAATCCGGGCACTTTCCTCGGGCGGCGGCGACGGGTGGCTGGATGTCTCGCGGGTGCGGCTCCAGAACGCGATCGTCGGCGTCGACGCGCCCGTCGAGGGAGCGATCACGCTCGACGGCACGCTCGACCTTGCCGGCGAGAGGCCTGCTGCCGCCCTGGAGGTCAGGCTCGCCCTCGCCGGGACCGAGGGCTCGTTCGCCGCACGCTCACGCAGCCTGGGTCCGGGCGGGACGATGGAGATCAGCGGGGGAGGTCAATCGCGTCTGGCCGAGCTGTCGTTGTCCGCGGGCGGGGCCCGCTTGACCGGGGGCCGGGCGACCTTCACCGTCGACGGCGTCGTCCCGATCCCGGCGGGCGAGGGCGGCGGTCCGCCACTCTGGCCCGACGGGGCGGTGGCACTCGAGGGCGCGTTGCGACTGGCCGGGGTGACCGTCGCCGACGCGCCCGGCGCGTTGACCACGGATCTCGATTGGACCCTGCGCTCGGCAAACGGCGCGTTGCGGCTCGATCTGCCGCGTCCGGCGGATTTCGAGGTTTCCCGGATCGTGGCGACGCTTCCCGAGGAACTCCGTCTTTCGGTGGAGCAAGGCGGGCAGGATCTCTCGGCAAGGCTTTCGGCGCCGGGACCGCTGGTCCTCTGGTCGCAGGAGAGCGACGGCGGAACGCTGGAGCTCGTCGGCGATCTCGCGGTCGAGATGGGCGCGGCCAGCGGCGAGATCCGGGGGACGGTGCGCTTGCGCCATGACGACGCGTGGCGGCTCTCGGCTCCGGCGGATATCGAGATGGACGGCGTCGTGCGCGGGGTCGGCCTGTCCAAGCCGTCGATCGCCGGCCGGCTTCGCGAAGCCGAGTGGGACCTTGCCGGCTCGATCGGGGCGGACGGTGCGGTCGCGCTCGACGGCCGGCTTTCGTCGGAGGTCGGCGATCTTTCGCTTGCGACGCTGAAAGCCGAGAAGGTCGTGCTCGACGGCGATCTGCGTCTCGACGGATCGCCGCGGCGGTGGACCGCACGCCTCGCCCCCGGTGCGGCGCTGGCGGCGGACGGCGTTATGCTGCCGGGGACGGTCAGGCTGGGCGAGACGCTCGCCGTCGGTCTGGAGCGGCTCGAAGTGACCGGCGGGGTTGCGCCTCCGCGTGTCGATCTTGCCGGCACGGCGGGCCCCGTCGACGGCGTTCTTCGTGGTAGCGCAGATCGCGAGATCCCCTTTCAGGATGCCCGCGCCCGTGTCTCGCTCAAGACGGGCCCCGAAGAGGGAGGCGGCGTGCTGCGTGTCGAGGAGGGCGGGGCGACTTTCCCGCGGGACGACGTCAACCTCTCCGCAGTCTCGGCGACCGTGCCGGTCGCGGCGATGAATGCCGGGCCGATGCTGGTCTCGGCCGAGGTGCGCGACACGGGCGGGACCGCCCGGTTCGTGCCCGTGCGGGTCGACCTCGAGGGACGACCGGAGGGTGGGCGCGTGGCGATTGCAGGCACGATTGCAACGCTGAACGGGGCGATTCGCCTGCCGCTCTCCGGATTCGTCGATCCCGCAGTGGCCACCGGGCGAATCGTTGCCGGCCCGCAGCATGTCCGTTTCAGCGAGGGCGGGCTCCAGCCCGGCGCGCTGAGCCGGCGACTGGCACCGATCCGCGGCGTCACGGGGGCCGTGTCGGTCAGCGGCCAGATCGCGCTGGACGCCGGGGGCGACCTTCGCACCCGGCTCGCGCTCGCGCTCGAGGGCCTCGCCCTGGGCAGCGACGATCTCGCGGTGGAGGGGCTGTCGGGCAGGGTCACCTTCTCTGAGCTCTCACCACCGGCGACCGCGGGACCGCAGGAGCTGAGCGCCCGGCGCGCCATCGCCGGCGTTCCCATCGAGGCCCCCCGGGTCCGCTTCACGCTTCCGCCCCGGTCGGACCGGCCGCTGGTGCGGATCCATGAGGCGGCCGGCTCTCTCGCGGGCGGCGACCTGGTGGTCGAGGACGCCGTCTGGAACAGCGCCGCGCGGGAGAACGCGCTCGCGATCCGGGTCCGCAGCGTCTCGATCGAGCGGCTCCTGAGCGAGTGGCAGATTGAAGGGATAACCGGGACCGGCCGCCTCTCCGGCTTGATCCCCGTGCGGTTCGGGCCGGCGGGCCTCGTGATCGAGGACGGGCGGCTCGCGGCCGGCGGCGGCGGGGTCATCTCGGTCGACTGGGGCGCGGCGCGGCAGACGCTGGTGGACTCGGGCGAGCAGGTGGCGCGACATCGGTCTCGACGGGTCCAGCCCGGAGGTGCTCGACGGCTATCCGTTGCGCTTCAACATCTCGCTCAGCGGCAAGCTCGAGCCCATCCTGGCCGCGGTGCGCGAGGGACGGCGGATCGGGGCGGAGCTTCTGCGCGGCGGCCTCGGCGGCGGGCCTTGAGATATGGTCTCGACGGACGACGGGAAGCCGCTATGCTCGCGTTCTAGAGCCGATCCGCTGCGCTTTTCCGGGGGGTGGTTTGATGGTTTTTCTTCGTCCGGTCACGCTGATGCTCGCGGCCGTCGCGCTCGCCGGATGCCAGCCGGCTGTCCGCGTCGAGGCGCCGAAAGAGCCGATCACGATCAACCTCAACGTGAAGGTCGACGCGGAGGTGCGGGTCAAGCTCGAGGAACAGGCCGAGAAGGACATCGAGAATGCGCCGGATATCTTTTGACGAGAGGGCTGACATGAGCCGGCTCGTGAAGCTCCTCGCCGTCCTGGCGCTGGTTCTCGCGGCCCTTTGGCCGGAACCTGGCGCGGCCCAGGGTGGCAACGCGCTCGACGCCTACCGCGCCAGCGGCGTGATCGCCGAGCGCTTCGACGGCTATGTCGAGGTTCGCACCACGGATGCCCCGTCCGGGGTGCACGCGCTGGTGGAGCAGGTGAACGCGAAGCGCCGGGCGCTCTACACCCAGCGGGCGCAGGAGTCGAACGTCTCCGTGGACGAGGTGGGCAAGCTCTTCGCCACGAAGATCGTCGAGGCGGCGCCGCCGGGCACCTACTTCCTGCAACCGGGCGGCAGCTACGTCAGGAAGTGAGACCGCGCCCCGCCGACTGCGGAGTCCGGCGTTTGCATGGTGCACACAGTGTGCAGAGGAATAGATCGCTGCGTTCAAATGGTAAATTGTTTTCCGGGATTATGAATCCTGGTCCGGGGCATGAGGATGACCGCCGGCAAGCCTGCCTGACGCCCCGGTCGAACGCGGCGCGCGCAGGCCCGGCGTGTTGTCCTGCCAGGGCGCAACAGGTCATCCGGCAGCGTGACCGGCACATCCGGAGTGCTGGCCCGGCCTTGCCGGGCTGGATTAACGGCTCGGATCCGACAATGACGCAGGGTCCCGTCAGTCCGCTCGAAGACGGCGCTATCCGGGATCTCCTTCGGCGGTGGCGTTTCCGTCGGTCCGCGAGAAGCGCTGCCTGATTTCGGCGGGCAGCAGGGATACGTTCCGCACCACTTCGTCCGGCTCGCCGAGCGGGCCGTACCGGACGCCGTCGACAAGCAGGTAGACTGCTCCCGCGTTCCCTGCCCGCAGGCTCGGCGCGATCAGGGCCTCGGGAACCTCGATGCTGTCGTCCGGCGGCAACATGCCCTCGAAGACAGTCCGGCGCCCGTCCCTGAGGCGAACCCATGCCTGCTCGGTGGCTTCGATGGCAACGCTGACGGGGCGGCCTGTCTCGGGCTGCCGCGCGGCGTCCGACTCTGCTTGAGGCGCGGGGCGCTCGGGCAGCCGCTCGGCGATCTCGTCGAGCCTAGTGTCGAGGCGGGCGATGCTGGCGTCGAGCGCGTCGTCATCCGCAACGTCTTCGAGGTCGGCGGCGATGGCGTCGAGGCGCCGGTCGATCGCCGTGATCTCGCGCTCGACGGCGGCGGGATCGGCCCCGGACAGGCGCCCCTCGATCGCGGAGAGCTGCGACGAGAGCCCGGCGATCCTCGCCTCGACGGCGTCGATCTCCGCCGCTGGCGCAGCGTTCCGGACCAGCCCCGCGAGGTGGGTCTCCATCCGATCGAGCCGCGGCTCGAGATCCAAGGCATCCGGGCGGCTGGCCAGCGTCTCGAAACTGGCCGCGAGCGCGGCAACCTCTCGTTCGATTTCGGAGGTGTCGATCTCGACCGCCGGCCGCCCCGCCACCGCGTCCAGTTTCTCGCCGAGCCGCGCCACGCGCCGCTCCAGCGGGGCCAGACCGCGTGAGTCGAGTTGCGCGGACAGCGCGGCGACCGCTTCCTCGATGGAGGCCAGCCGGCCCGGGAGCCCGGAGAGGTCCGTCGCCTGCGGCAGACCGGCCGCGAAGTCAGCGATCCGAGCCTCCAGTGCGTCGATCCGGCCGGCCACCTCTTCCACCGCGGCGGCGGGGGAGGGACGGCCGGCGATCTCGGCAAGGCTCTCTCTCAGCGCCTCGAGCTCGGCCTCCAGCGCGTCGGTGTCGATGCGCGGGGGCTGCTGCCCGGCGATGCCCGCCATCGCCTCCTCGATCGCTGCCATGCGCTCCTCGAGCGCTGAGGGCCGGGCGTCGGCGACCCGCCGGGAGACCTCTGACAGCGTCGTCTCAAGTGACGCGAGCCTCGCCTCCAGCCCGGTCGTGTCGACCGCCGCCCCGACGCTGTCGGCCAGGGTCGAGAGGTCCTCTTGCAGCGCGCCGATCCGGGCCGCGAGCGGGCCGGGGTCGGGCGTCGGCGGCGCGGGTTCCGCGATCTCCGCGAGCCGGTCCTCCAGCGCCGCGATCGCGGCGGATATCTCGCCCGGCTCGACGTCCAGGCCGGGGCGGGCGGCGATGCCCGCAAGATCCGTTTCCAGCGCGGCGATCCTGCCTTCAAGACGCGAGAGGTCGGGCGGCTTCGCGATCCGGTCGGAGAGCGCCGAAAGCTCCGTGCCGAGTTCGTCGATGCGGGTCAGGATCGGGCCGAGGTCGGACGCGGCTTGCGCCTTGGCCGCGGCCCTCCCGACTTGCGCCTCGAGCTCGTCGAGCTTGCCGCGAATGGCGTCGGGTTCGACCCGAAGGCCGGGCCGGGCCGCGATCTCGTCCAGGCGGGACTCCATTGCTGCCAACCGCGACCCGAGCGACTCCGCCAGCG
>JBEPXW010000042.1:0-8814 GCA_041641715.1 Pseudomonadota bacterium | reverse complement strand
CCCCCCCCCCCCCCCCCCCCCCCCGCCGGGCCCTTCGGATCCGATGTGCCGGGGCGGGGCCCGAACGGCCGGCTAGTGTGCCGACTGCATTCGGGGCCCTGTTGACCTGCCTCCTCAGCTGTCGGCCGTGATGGACTTTACGGTCCCGTCTCCGAACTTGCACTTCAGGTCGCCATCGGCGCCGTCCACGAAGATCTGCGCCACGCCGTTGACCGTGGCGGGCTCGGAGACGCCGTCGACGAGCCGGAGCTGGCTGAGGTCGTAGGCCGTGTGCACGACGTCCCGCCATCCGCCCTTCGAACGGATCTTGACGGTGATGTCATGAAAGCCGGACCCCTGCCTGAGACCCCGGCCGTGCATGTAGATCAGGTTCCGGTCGGTCTCGATCGACAGGTTGTTGCCGGTCGGATCCGCGAGGATGCGCGAGGCGTGGTCCTCGTCGTCGATGACCATGACGTAGCTGTCGTTTCCGGCGGGCGGCTCCACCTCGACAGGGCCGCGAATGTCCACGACATCGCCCTGCGTGTCGATCTTGAGCCCCTCGTAGGCCAGGATCAGGGCCTCGATCGCGTTCGCCCCGTAGTAAGCGTAGGTGCCGTGCCCTTCGTCCATCCGGTGGCCGCCAATGACGGTCGTCGGGCTCTCGAACTGCGGCGGCGCCGAGTTGCCCTCCTCGTAGCAGCCGACGAAGACGTTCCGCGCGTTGGCGTTGTCGGTGCGATATGAGCCGCCATGGACGTAAGTCCCTTCGGGCTGGCCGCTCTGCCAGGTCGGGGCGCCGCCGGTAGCGCTGGCCTCGGTCTTGTAGGTCCAGACGCTCTCGTCGGTGCCCGGTTCCGTGGCGACGAGCTGCGCCTCGGTCGCGCCGACATTGGCGAAGAAGTGCTTGTCCGCTCCACCAACGTTGTAATGCACGAGCGAGGTCACCGTGCCGCCGTTCGCCCCGCTGTCCGCCAGGCCGTTCGCGGTCTCGTGATGGCCGATATGGGTGTTGCCGAGGAAGGAGCTGTCGAAGAAGCCCCAGCGCCCGTTCTGGCGGGCCTCGCAGCCGGTAAGCGTGCAGATGTTCGCGTCGAGGGAATCGATGTAGAACCCGTTCCGGCCGTTGCGATCCGCCGTGCAGTTCTCGATCTTCGTCGTCGAGGGGTTGCCCTCGACGGCCCCGCCGGCCCCGATGTCGCCGACGACGTGATATCCGTCCTCGGCGAAGGCCCGCACGTAGAGATGCCGTAGCGCGCAGAACGCCCGCACCCAGACGCCGTGCCCGGCCGCCATGCCCGCGCCGCCGCCGACGATGCCGAGGTTCTCGATGATCGAGCCGTCCGCGCTGTAGCCGCTCGTCCCGGTCGTGTCGTCGATCGTGTTGTGGCGGTGGATGATGAGTCCGTGGCTATCTGCCGGGAACTCGAGGACCGGCCCGGCGTCGCGCGCCGCCCAGTGCCAGCCGCCCGGCCCCGTGATGTGCACCACGGCCTTGACGTTCAGGTGGCTGTTGAAATGGTAGTGGCCGGAGCCGCCCATGATCGGGAATACGAGGCTCGGACCCTTGACTGACCCGGACGCCGCGGCGTCCTGAAGGTAGCCGATGAAATCCTCGAACGCCGCGACATTCCCGGCGCCGTCCGCCGCGTCATCGCCCTCGACCCCGCCGCAGGCCTGGAAGGTGACGAACAGGGGCTCCGCGATCTCCCACCAGGCGCCGTCCGCGGACTGCACCTTCAGCGCGTGGCCGGGCTCCGAGCCGATCCGCTTATAGAGCGCGCCGCCACCGTCGCCCGCGGCGGCATAGCCGAGCGTTCTGAGATGGGTGACGGCGCTGTCGATGCTCGCGAGGCTCACGGCGGCGCGCGAGTCGAAGCTCCGCATGGCGTGCGCGGTGAGATCGTCGAGCCGGACCTTGTCGCTGGCCGTCAGCACGCCCGCCTTGCTGGCGTCCGCGCCGGAGATCGGGGCCGCACTGCCGTCCGAGGCGGTCACGATGACCTGCGAGCCGTCGCGCGTCGCGGCCAGGTCGACGCTCGTCAGCCCGCCGCTCTGCTGCGACATGCCGAAGGCGACGAAGAGCTGCCGGCGGGTGATCTGTTCGCTCAGCTTCATCTCAGTCCTCCACGAGGGAAATGATGCAGTTCGCGCTCACGCCGATTGAGTTGGTGCCGAAGCCGGTGGCGGGCAGCGGCTTGCTGGCCACCGCATCCGCCGAGCCGCTATCGCCGGGGCGCAGCACAAGGTAGCGGACGTTCACGTCGGACTCCACGATGGCGACCGTGGCGTTTCCCGGTGCCGGGCCACTGTTGGCGGGGGTCGTGCTGACGCTGACCGTCTCGTAGTCGATTTCCGGCTCGTTGACGACCGGAAGCTCGTTGTAGCGCACGTCCCGCGTGGCTCCGTCGTGCCACCAGATCTTGACGGTACCTGGCATGTCGAATCTCCGTTGGTGTTCCAGGGGCTGCGCCTCGCCGGGGCGAGGCGGCATGTCGGGCAATGCTCGTGAGAGGGGGCGGAAGCCGGAGGCGGCTTCCCTGCGCGATCCGCGCTGCGCGGGCTCGGGCGAGTGCCTCGACCCGCAGATTGCCCCGGGTCGACCGTCACCGACGACGCCCCGGATCGGAGCGGATGCGGACCGCGAAGCCCGCGCACTACCTACCGCGCCTTCCTTTACGAAGCGTTAGCGACGTTCGGCCGAGACCGGTGCCCATGCCAGACTTTGCGGACGCGCGCCCGGCGGCGCAGGGGGACGCGTGCGCAAGCGATCAGCCGCGTGCATCCGCTCCTGCGCTGCGTTCTCCGGACGGCGGGCCCGACGGAGGCGGCGCCCGGACAGCACGGGGTCCCGAGGCCGGGAGCAGATGGTGGGCGAAGGAAAGATAAAGTCCGAGCAGGAGCAGGATCGGAACCACCTGCACCCGGAATCGGAAGGCCGTGCCGAGATTCTGGTAGGAGACGAATCCGTAAATCGCGGCCCAGATGAAGAGCGTCGCGGCTGCCCAGAGCAGGATGGGCTGCCCGAGCCACCCCACGCCCCGTCGGAAGAGCCCCAACAGGATCAGTAGCAGGAGCACCGCGTTCTCGAGACCCGCCAGAATGCCGAAGATGTTCGGAACCTCGAGCGGAAGCGGCCGGAACAGCGCCGTGAATGCGCCGATCGGGATGAAGGTGATCATGGATTGCAGGGAGTCGAACCCGCCCCCGATAGCCTGGGCGGATCCGCCGCGCATCCAGGATTGCGACAGCGCGTCGGTCGTCGCGATCAGCTCCTCGGCCGATGCGATCCGGAACCGCGCCGCGAACAGGTTCATCGCGAAGAGGAAGGCCGGGACGCCGATGACCAGGAAGGCCATCTTAGCTAGGGGCGATGTCCGGCTCGCCATAATGAACGTGAAGACCACCGGTGTGACGAAGATGAGCCCGAGCCAGATCCGGATAAAGGAAGCAATCGCAAGCCCGACTGCAATCCAGAGGATCATAGAGAACCGCTGCTGGACGATCAGCCCGGCCACGCCGTAGCAGTAGATCGCGATTCCCAGCAGAACGATCGGGTCCTTGCCGAGCTGCGAGCTCCAGAACAAGAGGCTCGGCAGGATGCCGAGGATGTAGAGTAGCGCGATCTTCTCGCGGCCGAGACAGATCACTGCCGCCCGGTAGAAGATGTAGGCGGCGATCAGACCAACATGGGTGAAGAGCACCTTGATGACAGTGTAGGAGCCGGTGACCTTCGCCAGGAGGCCGACTATCGCCATTATGTTGGCCGTGCCTGCGCCGAACTCGATGGCGTCAAGCGGCTGGTTCAGGCTCTTGCCGTGCAGGAAGAAGCGGGTCGCATCCCCGCCGTAGTAAATTGCCTCGAAGGCGATCATCATTCCGAGCGCCACGCCCATGCGGATCAGCCAGAGCAGGGTGAGCGCCCGCCGGTGCTCGGCCGGGATCGGCCAGAACTGGATCAGCATGAGCAGCAGCAGCGCCACGGCCACGCCTTCGGAGTAATCCTCGGCGAGGTCGTGGATATGGAAATTCGACGCGGCGACCGCGCCAAAAGAGTTGTAGCCGAGGAACATCATCACCGGGGCCGCGATGAAGGCCCCGATGATGGTGATCGTACGCCATGTGCTGGCGGTCGAGCTCGAGCGTTGCAATGGCTGCGCCGTGACTCCGGTTCCGATCCGGCGGCGCGGGATGATCGACCGCCGGGTGCGCACGTGTGTGCCCTTTTTCGGGTCCGCGGTGCAAGCATGTCGTCCCGGTCGCCGCCCGGTTTCGCCGCGGCGTTGCGCCACGGGCCGAGTGCGGCGCTCCCGCCGGCTCCCCGTGCCCGTTGCGATGCGGGGCCCGATGGGATAGGCGAGGGGCGGCTTGGGGGCCGGGACGAAGAGGCCGGGACGAAAAGGCCGGGACAATGACGATGCACCAGATCGCGATACTCGGGGCGAGCGGCTACACGGGCGCCGAGCTCGTGCGGCTGATAGCCACCCATCCGGCGATGGAGGTCGCCGTGCTGACGGCCGAGCGCAAGGCGGGTGCGGCCATGGCCGACGTGTTTCCGCATCTCCGCCACCTCGCGCTCCCGCGCATGGTCGCGGTCGGCGAGGCGGACCTCTCGAATGTCGACCTCATCTTCTGCGCCCTGCCGCATGGCACCACGCAGGAGATCGTGGCGGGCCTGCCGGCGGGACAGAAGGTGGTGGACCTGTCACCCGACTTCCGGCTGCGTGACGTTGCGGCCTACGCCGACTGGTATGGTCATACTCACCGCGCCCCGGAGCTGCAGGAGGAGGCTGTATACGGCCTGCCCGAGTTCTATCGCGAGGCGATTCGCTCCGCCCGGCTGGTGGCGAACACCGGCTGCTACGTCGCCACTGCGCTCTTGCCGCTGGTGCCGCTGATCGAGGCCGGCGTCGCCGACCCCGAAGAGATTATCGTCGACGCGGCTTCCGGCGTCACGGGCGCGGGCCGCGCGGCCAAGGAGGGGATGCTGCACGCCGAGACCTCGGAGGGCTTCGGCGCCTACGGCGTCGGCCGCCACCGCCACATGGCCGAGATCGACCAGGAGCTCTCCCGCGCCGCCGGCCGCGCCGTCACCTGCTCCTTCACGCCCCACCTGCTGCCGCAGAACCGCGGCATCCTTGCGACGATCTATCTGCATGCCGACCCGCGCGCCGCGCACGAGACGCTGGCCGCGCGCTACAGCGACGAGCCCTTCGTGGTCGTCCTGCCGCCGGGCGAGACGCCGCAGACGCGCCATGTCCGCGGTTCGAACCTCTGCCATATCGGCGTGGTCGCCGACCGCCGACCGGGTCGGGCGATCGTCATTTCGGCCCTCGACAACCTGGTCAAGGGCGCCTCCGGCCAGGCGGTGCAGAACGCCAACCTGATGCTCGGCCTCGACGAGACGGCGGGGCTGAGGGCGGCGCCGCTGTTCCCGTGAACCCGGTCCGCGCAGCGCTTCTCGCGCCGTGGCCCTTCCTCTGGACGGTGATCCGCCGCTTCGCCGAGCATGACGGCCCCGTCTTCACGGGCCACATCGCCTACTCGCTGATGCTCTCGGTGTTCCCGTTCCTGATCTTCGCCATGGCGCTGACCGGATTCGCGGTCGGCCAGCAGGTGGCCGAGACGGCGCTCGACGCGCTCTTCGAGGGCGTGCCCGATCACGTCGCGCGCACGCTGAAGCCGGTGCTCTTCGAGGTCATCGGCAAGCGCCGGGGCGGCATCCTGACGCTTTCGGCGCTGGTCGCGATCTGGGCCGCTTCGAACGGCGTCGAGGCGATCCGGCTCGGCCTCGACCGCGCTTACGGCGTGCCGCGCGCGCGCCACATGGCGATGTCGCGGCTGATCGCGGTGGCCTTCGTCGTTGGCGGCTTCGTGGTCTTCGTGGTGCTGGCGCTCCTGATCGTCTTCGCCCCGCTCGCCTTCTTGCTCATCGAGCGCTGGACAATCGTCAAGATTCCCGTCGAGGCCGATCTCGTGCGCTACACCGCCGGCATCGCCATTCTCGCGGGCTCGCTCTGGGCCATGCACCGGGTGCTGCCCTCGCGCCCGACCGGGCACCTGCGCCTCTGGCCCGGCGTCGCGGCGAGCGTCGTCATCTGGAGCGTTGCGGCCACCGGACTCTCGATCTACCTGGCCTACGCGCCCGGCTACGCGGTGACCTACGGCACCCTCGCAGGCGTAATCGTCACGCTCCTGTTCTTCTATCTGACGGGCCTCGCCATTATCTTCGGGGCCGAGGTGAACGCGGTGATCAACCGCGATCGCATGGGTGCGGCGAGCGGTCCCGCTGCGCCCGCGCCCGCGCGGCGCTAAGGTCCGCCGCCCGACGACAGGAGACTCGAATGGCGACCAGGAAGTCCCGGCGAATCCAGATGCTGGCCTTCGGCGCGGCGCTGCTGACCGGCGCGGCATTGCTCGTGTCCGTGGCCTTCCGCGACGCCATCGTCTTCTTCTTCTCGCCCACCGAGCTGGTGGCCGAGCAACGCCGCCCCGACCAGCTCCTCCGCGTCGGCGGGCTCGTCGCGGAGGGCTCGGTCGAGCGCGGCGAGGGCGAGGCCGCCCGCTTCGTCATCACCGACGGCAACAGCACCATCCCCGTGACCTACACCGGCGTGCTGCCCGACCTTTTCGCCGAGGGCCAGGGCGTGGTCGCCGAGGGCTACTACCGCGGAGGCACCTTCGAGGCCATGGAGGTGCTCGCCAAGCACGACGAGAACTACGTGCCGAAGGAGGTGGTCGACGCGCTCAAGGAGCAGGGCCACTGGGAGGGCACGGAGGCCGCGCAGAAAAATGGCGGCTGAGACCGGCGCGACCGGCCCCGCGGCCACGAGGCCCCGGCATGGCTGACGGCCCGGTGCTCGCGGCGCTCGCCGTGCTCGTCGAGGACGGGCGGGTGCTGCTCGTGCAGCGCCGCAACCCGCCCGACGCGGGCCTCTGGGGCTATCCCGGCGGCCGGGTCGAGCTGGGCGAGACGGCTTTCGCGGCGGCCGAGCGCGAGCTCCGCGAGGAGACCGGGGTCGAGGCCGAGGCACGGGGCTTTCTCACCCTGATCGACGTGATCAGGCGCGAGGGCAACGCAACCGCGCACCACTTCGCGCTGGCCGCTGTGCTCTGCGCCCGTCGCCGGGGCGAACCGGTGGCAGCCGATGACGTGAACGACGCCGCCTGGGTGCCGCTCGCCGAAGTGGAGGCGGGACGCTGGCCGACGAGCGAGCATGTGATGGAGGTCGCGCGGATGGCGCGGGACCGCCGGGTGGAAGGCGCCTGATGCCGGCGCTGTGCGAAGGTTGCGGGGACCGATCGGGCGATTCGGAGGAGTCCGGCACTCGGATCCTCAAGCTGGGCGCCCCTTGCGCGCCGGTCGCACCGACGTGAACCCGCATTGCGCGGGCCGCCCGCGCCGATAGGATACAGGCGGCCCAGGGAGACACTGAATGATCGCCGAGCTCGGACATTTCGCCCTCACGCTCGCCTTTGCGGTGGCGCTCTTTCAGATGACGGTGCCGCTCGTCGGAGCGCATCGCGGCTGGGCGGACTGGATGCAGGCGGCGCGGCCGGCGGCGCTCATGCAGCTTCTCCTCGTCGGCCTCGCCTTCGCGGCGCTGACCCACGCCTTCGTGACCTCGGACTTCTCGGTGCGCCTCGTGGCCGAACATTCCCACACGGCGAAGCCGATGCTCTACAAGGTCACCGGCGTCTGGGGGAACCACGAGGGCTCGATGGTCCTCTGGATCCTCATCCTGACGCTTTTCGGCGGCATGGTGGCCGCCTTCGGCCGCAACCTGCCGATCGAGCTGCGCGCCCGCGCGCTCGCCGTTCAGGCGATGATCGGCGCCGCCTTCCTCGCCTTCATCCTTTTCACCTCGAACCCGTTCGAGCGCCTGATCCCGGCGCCGGCGAACGGCAACGACCTGAACCCGCTCCTCCAGGACATCGGCCTCGCGCTGCACCCGCCCTTCCTCTATCTCGGCTATGTCGGGCTTTCGATGGCCTTCTCCTTCGCCGTCGCGGCGCTGATCGAGGGCCGCGTCGACGCAGCCTGGGCGCGCTGGGTCCGCCCCTGGACGCTCGCCGCCTGGGTGGCGCTCACCATCGGCATCGCGCTCGGCTCCTACTGGGCCTATTACGAGCTCGGCTGGGGCGGCTGGTGGTTCTGGGACCCGGTCGAGAACGCGTCCTTCATGCCCTGGCTGGTGGCGACGGCTCTCCTGCACTCGGCGATCGTCGTCGAGAAACGCAACGCGCTGATGAGCTGGACGATCCTGCTCGCCATCCTCGCCTTCTCGCTCTCGCTCATCGGCACGTTCATCGTGCGCTCGGGCGTGCTCACCTCGGTCCACGCCTTCGCCAGCGACCCGACGCGGGGCGTGTTCATCCTGGCGATCCTCGGCGTCGCGATCATCGGCTCGCTGACCCTCTTCGCGATGCGGGCGCCGTCGATGCGGGCGCAGGGCGTCTTCCAGCCCGTCAGCCGCGAGGGCGGCCTCATCCTCAACAACCTGCTGCTGGGTACGGCGGCGGTGGTGGTGTTCGTCGGCACCGTCGCGCCGCTCGTGCGCGAGTTCGTCGACGGGGCGAAGATCTCCGTCGGCGCGCCCTTCTTCGACCTCGCCTTCACGCCCTTCATGGTGATCCTGATCGTGGCGCTGCCCGTCGGCGCCATGCTGCCCTGGAAGCGGGGCGACCTCGGCCGGGTGATGGCCCGGCTCTGGTGGGCGGCGGCGGCGGCGCTGGCGCTCGGCGGCATCGCCTGGGGCATCCAGAGTGGCACGGGCCTCCTCGCGCCGGTCGGGCTCGCGCTGGCCGCCTGGCTCATCCTCGGTGTGCTCGTCG